>JAOQAL010000447.1 GCA_025963615.1 Chitinophagaceae bacterium
TGTTCCGCTGCCTCCATGATCTGCACCTGTTTATCGTTGTATTCCATCATACTATTTCAAATAAGATCGCAAAATTAAACAAATGTTTGATTTAAACAAACGTTTAATTAATTTTTTTTGGGGAAGCTGTCAGTAGGAATTGACGAACCCGGATCGTCTGGGTGAGTTAGCGCTGGCTGGCTATTAACAGGTTCAGATCGGTATATTTTAAGTCAAACCGCTCGCTCAGATAAAAATTAGTAAGGGCGCCTTTAAAAAGATAAATACCATTGCGCAAATGAATTTTATGCCATAACAGATTTTCAAAACCGCCTTCATCCCCTGCTTCAATCAGCAACGGCATCAATACATTGCTGATTGCCTGGGATGCCGTTCTTGAAAAGCCGGAGGGAATATTTGGAACACAATAATGAATCACTCCATATTTCAGGAAGATAGGGTGCTCATGCGAAGTAATCTCAGATGTTTCAAAACAACCACCCCGGTCAATACTTACGTCAATAACCACGCTGCCAGGACGCATATTACTTACCATTTCTTCTGTCACCACCATGGGGGTTCTTCCCGTCTCTGAAGCCAGGGCGCCCACCGCCACTTCGCAGGTCTTTAATTGCTTTGCCAGCATGCGGGGTTCTATTACTGAAGTCCATAAACGCTGACCGATATTATTCTGTAATCTTTTTAACCGGTACACACTGTTATCAAAAACTTTTACGGATGCTCCTAATGCCAGCGCTGCGCGCGCTGCATATTCCCCTACGATGCCGGCCCCGATGATAATTACTTTGGTTGGTGCAATGCCGGAAATACCGCCTAACAAAACTCCTTTTCCATGATTGGCGGAACCCAGGTATTGAGCCGCTATTAACATAACAGCACCTCCCGCAATCTCACTCATGCCACGAACGATGGGATAAGAACCACTGTCATCTTTTAAATTTTCAAATGAAATAGCCGTGATCCGTTTATCCATCATTCTTTGTAATAAATCCGCTTTTAAAACAGAAAGATGAATAGGAGATATAATAACCTGGTTTTGCTGTAAAAGAGGAAGATCTTCTTCAATAACCGGCGCGCTTTTCACCAATATGGGCGCTTTAAAAATTTCAGCCCGGTCATAAACGATCTTGGCGCCCGCTTCACTGTAGTCTTTATCCCGGAAATGAGAGGCATCACCTGCATTATGCTCAATAGTTACATGATGACCATTGCTTACCAGTACACTTACAGCGTCAGGGGTTAAGGCAACACGGTTTTCCTGGAAAGCGATTTCTTTGGGAATTCCAATATGCATCTGAGAACTCTTCGGCTTAATATCAAGTGTTTCTTCTAAAGTTTCATAGCTGAACGAAGTACTTATAATAGGTTTTTGCTGACTCATTTACAATTCCTGGTTTCGGTTTATGGTTTTGTGCAATCGTTTCAAGTTTTACCGGGATTCAAAAATAACTAATTCTCCCTGATTCGTACCAATCTGGTTTGGTTACCAACAGTTTCTATAGAAACATGCAGGGTATCATCCGGAAAAAGACCTGGTGATTTTTCGGGCCATTCTACCAGGCAAATATGATCGCTGTACAGGCAGTCTTCTACACCCGCCAGCCTGGCTTCTTCCTCATCTTTTAACCGGTAAAGATCGATATGGTATATTTTTTTTTCGACGCCATCCTCGCTAAACAGGTACTCGTTGATAAGAGAAAAAGTCGGGCTGCTGATCACATCTTTTACCTTTTTTTCTTCGCATAGCGCATGAATAAATGTTGTTTTTCCGGCTCCCAAGGCACCGTGAAATGCAAAAACCCTTACCCCGGCTGCTGCCTGCCAAAAAGATTTTGCAGTTGCCTGAATATCATCCAGTATAAACCTCCACTCCATGCGCAAATTTAACAGCGATTAGCAACATCGTTGTTAAGATATTCCAATTCCCGTAAGACTGCCGGTAATAAGTTTTGTATTTTTGCAACAAAATTTGCAACAACCATACCCTAACCCTCACCGGGAGGAGAAGGCGCTGGCACATGCAATAAATTGGGAATAAACATGGAAAAGATTCAGTGGAAAGTGGAAGGAATGGATTGTTCAAACTGTGCCCTGACCATTCATAAATTCCTGGAAAAGCAAGGCGGCCAAAATGTAAAAGTGAATTTCGGCAACGGGGATGTGAGCTTTGATATCAATGAAACCATTGTTGAAGAAAAAATAGCAAAGGGTATTAAAGACCTGGGATATGAGGTGATTCATGATAACGGTACAAACCATCACGAAAAGGGTCACCCTGAAAAAGGTTTTCTTTCAACGCATCTTCATCGTTTCTGGTTTTGCCTTCCTTTTACATTGATCCTGATGGCAAATATGATTCCGGGGGTACATCTACCCTGGTTAATGAATCCATGGATCCAGCTTGGATTAACGATACCTGTTTATATCGTCGGCATGAGTTTTTTTGGGAAAAGTTCCATTAAAAGTATCCGCAACGGTTTTCCTAATATGAATGTGCTGATAGCCACAGGCGCTACGGCGGCATTCGTCTATAGTTTATATGGGACGCTGACCGGACAGGCAGAAAATTATATGTTCTATGAAACCGCGGCCGCTGTGATCACGCTTGTTTTTTTAGGCAACTATCTTGAAGACACAACCATACAGTCGACGCAGCGTTCTTTAAATGCCCTGGCAAAATCACAGAAAGTGATGGCCCATATGATTGCTTATGACGACCAGCACCAGGAACATATTTTCCCTGTTGGGAATACTGCCCTGAAAGTTGGAGACCTGATCCTGATTAAAAGTGGTGAACAGATACCCATGGATTGTAAAATACTTTGGGGAGATGCCTACGTAAACGAAGGGATCATAACCGGCGAAAGTGTTCCCGTTCATAAATATGCAAAAGATAAATTGATTGGCGGCAGCA
>JAOQAL010000162.1 GCA_025963615.1 Chitinophagaceae bacterium
TTATATGCAGAAACAGAAACGTTAATGGATTTGTCGCCGCCACCACCGGTAACTATTCCGCCGGCAAGGTCCATGTAATTTTGTGCTCCCGGTTTGATGATTTCAAAAACAAAATAATGTGGCCCGATAAAAAAATTATTCCCTTTGTAATAATTATAGTTCTTCTCTTTGAAAACAGGTGGTTCCGCAACTTTCTGAAACCGGGCAGGAAGGTTAAAAGATTTCAGTTTATCTTTTTTCTGCAGCGTTTTCCTGTCGGCAGCCACCAGCTGATCGGTGTAGGCTGCCTGGCTGAATAAGGGGTTTAGTTGCTTATATTTTGCATTGGG
The DNA here is from genome assembly GCA_025963615.1 of Chitinophagaceae bacterium. Classification (GTDB taxonomy): domain Bacteria; phylum Bacteroidota; class Bacteroidia; order Chitinophagales; family Chitinophagaceae; genus JAFDYH01. The sequence goes on from JAOQAL010000162.1 coordinate 330, forward strand.
ATCATTAATCAGCAATCCGGGGATACCAGAAGCCTGGCCTATCTCCCAAAGAACCGGATAACCCGAAAATGCAGTAATATCAAATGTATTATAACTATAGGTTAATAAAGAAAGACGATCGGCCTCAGCGCTGGTATTAAGAAAATTATTGTAGAGATACAAATAGTGTAAATAAACTTTGATATGTGTGAGCCTTTTTCTTATTGCCGCACTCTGCTCTATGAGTGCCGCCTGATCCGTCATATCTATCCAGGCGGCAAGATCAGTTGCCCTTACAACTGTATAAGAATAATTTTCCCATTCCGTCCATAGAGCCGACATTATTTTTGCGGCTTTACCAAAGCATCCTGAGAAAAACTCTTTTTCCATCGCTTTGGTGTCTGCGTTTACATTCCACAAAAGATGTGCAACCATGTAATGACCCAGTCCTTTATTGATAGATCCCGGTGTACTTTCAGCATCATAACCTTTAGCGCCTAACCGGTAATATTTATTAATAAGAGCCGTTATTTTATCGACAGGTTTAGCAGCATAGCCCTTTCCGGGTAAATCAAAATCCCAGGCATATAATCCCAGGTAATTATAGATACCTACTTTGCCGGCCTTTTTACTCCAGGCGCCTATCAACTCATCAGTACTGTACTTACTATAATTAAAAGCTGTGGCAATACTTACAAAAGTATTCGGTTCCAATTTTTTTGTTGGTGGTTCCGCGTATTCACTGTAGGACATGCCGCTTACCCAGGTACCTGGATATTTTTGACCTACTTCCTTCGCCACGCGGTTTATTAATGAATACACCCTGTCGGTAATCGTTCCCAATTGCTGACAACGGGGGGAATTACAGGTACCTCCTCCATCGGAAGGACTCATGGTAATCATACTGATAGGCGTATTATTCAATTTAGCCTTTTCCAGTCTTTTCAATGCATCTGCTACTACAAATTGTAATAAAGATTCATTAGCAAGATCAAATTTGGGATTCACCGGGATGGTGCCTTTGGCAGGCGCGGGGTAAAACCATTCGGGGTGCGCTTTAAATACGCCCATATTCCTGGCAACAATATCATCATAGGCGTGACCAATCACTGCATTCATGGCGCCCCCCAGCTTATTTGCCATGAACCAGAAGGCATAATTATCATTGGATGCTTTTGAACCGGCACTACTATACCCGTACCATATTCTCCGCTGATCAAAAGATGGCCGGCCGAGATAATTAATGGCAGGATATAAATTCAATGTAGCAGGAATAATATACCAGTCAGGATGCGGAAAGTAATACCTGAACCCGATCGCTTCGAGATAAATAAAAACTCCGTGCTGAACGGCCAGCTCAGAATTACCAATAATTACTATGCCATTACCAACCGATTTTACTATTACCGCTTCGCTTCCTTTTCCATTCAATGCTTTGGCATAAACGGACCATTTCTCCGGCTGCGATGATAATAATATTCCTTTTTCTTTGAATAATGATTGTGTTGCGATGGCTACATCAATGCTTTCTGATTTTCCTAGCTGTTCCTTTAATACCCTGATGCTCTTATTTATCAATGAATTACTAGTGTCAGCATAGAAGGATATTTTAACCTGGGCTGTACCAGCGAGAACCAACAATAATAAACTTGCAATTAAAACAGTTCTACCCACAAAATGACCTCGCGGGGTATGGAAATTTTCTCCGGTAACTGAGTGGTCTACCGGGCAACTACAAATAAGAATCCTGCATAAGGCTCCAGAGGAACACCCGGCTTGAAGAAAAATATATATCGATTCAGCCCGTCTCCTGAGAAGCGATTTGTAAATAATACTTTTTATATAATCGCACAACATTTTAAATGCTAATTATAGTATTTACCGAACCGGAACCCTGCAAAGTTTTAAAACAATTCTGCCGACGCAGGTAAAGTACAGATAGTTAAGTTGGAAATGGCGAATTGTAAAAAACAGGTATTGTATTTTAACTTCCCTCTTACTCATTTGATAAAAAAGCCGTTGATAGTAATACTGTCGCATTTTTTTCAGCCATTCCGTAATGGTCGTTTCACTAAAATAGTTGTGTGCATATACTGCAATATCATCCAGCGAACCCAGTTCCTTCCTGATAGTTTCTTTATTCAGGGCTTTTGATTCGTTGTTTTCATGTTCCAGCCACTGACCCACATTCCGGGCAGAAAGAATCACTTTACCCTGGAGCGACAGGCGGCATAAGGAATGAAAGTCAGCAGACAAACAATCATAATTATAAAACCCGAGCTCCCTGGCGGCAGGCGCCTTATACATCGTTGCCAGGTGCGCAAATTTTCTCACCTGGTTAAAACGAAGAAAATAATCTTTGCCGTCAATCAAAAAGGAATGCTCGTCCAGTTGCTCTGCAT
>JAOQAL010000194.1 GCA_025963615.1 Chitinophagaceae bacterium
GCAGTGGTAAAAAGATCCTGTTTGTAGGTACCAAAAAACAGGCAAAAGATATTGTGAACGAATGCGCCAAAAGGGTAAACATGCCTTATGTAACGGAGCGTTGGTTAGGTGGTATGCTTACCAACTTCAACACGGTTCGTAAGAGTGTGAAGAAAATGCAGAGCATTGAAAAAATGCTTGGAGATGGAACGTTCGATAGCATTACAAAAAAAGAACGCCTTACATTAAGCCGTGATAAGGAAAAAATGGAAAAAGTATTAGGTGGTATTGCCCAATTGGGTCGTGTACCGGCGGCTTTATTCATCGTGGATATCGGGCATGAGCATATTGCGCTGGCAGAAGCAAAACGCCTTGGCATTATGACCTTTGGTGTTGTAGATACCAATTGCGATCCTAATAAGGTTGATTTTGCAATCCCGGCTAATGATGATGCTACCAAATCAATCGCTATAATTTCAAATTACCTGACTGCTGCTATCGCGGAAGGTTTGGCTGAACGCCAGGCTGCAAAAGATGAAGATGTAGATGATACGGCAGGTATGGATGACAATGAAAGAAGAGCTGCGAGACTGGAAGCAGAAGCCCAGTCTGAAGGTGGCCGTGGTCGTGGCGGAAGCCGTGGTGGCGGACGTGGTGGAAATACCGGCGGTGGTGGCGGAAACGCAGGGCCTGGTGGCGGCGGTCCAGCCGGACAGCGTCGTCGCTCCCCAAGTGGTGGTGGACAAAGAGGCGGCGGTGGAGTAGGTGGCGGAAGGAGATAATAAAGTTTATAGCTTCTCTGCCGGTAAGCAGATTTCTTAAAGGGATGTTTTTTTAATAACCCGGCTGTAATATTATTATAATCATCTGTTCAGTTTGACTTCGCGAAGACAGAACCACAAGACCGGTAGCAATCAGGATCATTATCCCTGGTACTACTGAATACGGGAACTTGTTTTCAAATTTTCAATTGTTTAATACTCAAATTTTCATAATATGAGCACAGTAACAATAAGTGCACAGGACATAAATAAGTTGCGCCAGGCAACCGGGGCAGGTATGTTAGATTGCCGTAAAGCATTAACAGAAACAAATGGCGACTTTGAAGCCGCTATTGACTGGTTGCGCAAACAAGGCCAGAAAGTCGCTGCCAAACGCAGCGACCGTGAAGCAAAAGAAGGTGTGGTGATTGCCAAAACAACGGCTGATAATAAAACAGGCATTGTAATATGTGTAAGCTGCGAAACAGATTTCGTTTCAAAGAATGCTGACTTCGTTGCATTTGGTCAATCCATTGCTGATGCAGCTATCAAGAACAATGTAAAAAGCCTGGAAGAATTAAATAATGCTGAGGTAAATGGCTCAAAGGTAGCTGACCTGGTTAATGATAAATTAGCTTCCATCGGCGAAAAAATAGGGGTAACGAAATTTGCACGGATTGATGCGCCTTTTGTAGCTTCTTATATTCATGGAGCCTACCGTATTGGTGTATTGGTAGGTCTTAATAAAGCAGCCACGGAGGCAGGTAAAGATGTAGCCATGCAGATTGCCGCATTGAATCCCGTAGCGGTGGATGCTGCCAGCGTATCAGCCGATGTGATCGCCCGTGAGAAGGATATCATCATCGAACTGATGAAACAAGACCCTAAGATGGCTGGAAAACCAGATGAAATGCTGGCTAAGATAGCGGAAGGTAAAATGGGAGCTTTTTTCAAAGAGCAAACCTTGACTGCGCAGGTATTTGTAAAAGACGGCAGCAAAACAGTCGCAGACCATCTGAAAGAAGCGGGGGATGTGAAAGTGATAGAATTTAAGAGAGTTGCTTTAGGATAATTTTCAGTAAATAAATTTTTAAGGGAGTCTTGATTAAGGCTCCCTTTTTTTATGTTGTTTTCTTTAAGAAGGCATCACACTTACTGAATCGTATACTACCACCTTTTTCCATAGATGTTTGCCTTCTTCAACAAATTTCAGGTGATCCGGATCCACCTGGTAACTGTCCTGGGCTGCTTTATTTTCAAAAAAAAGCAACCAGGATAGTGAATAAGAAACATCGATCACATCACGGCTCGTAGTGGCCGGTTCGCCGATATGAAAAAATTGAATTGTCTTAACAGCACTCAGCTTTTTTAAACCTGCCAGCAGTGCTTTTTTTTCTTCTTTACTTTCAGGATTATTTAACCAGAAATAAACATGGTGCACAAACACATTATTAGTCATGATCGTTTTTTTTGCTAATATAAGAATTCGTTGCCAAAAGGGTGGAGCTGCTATAGCGACCGAACCGTTAAGTAGCGACTCCCCCGCATAGTTAATTCCCCTATCTTCGCCACGCAATCCGCTTCTGATAGTTATCGGAACTAAAACCTAAAATCTGAAAGTACCTCATGCTTCCTAAATATAAACGCATTCTCCTCAAGCTTTCCGGCGAATCATTAATGGGCGACAAGAGTTTTGGACTTGATCCAGGTGTAATCTCGCTCTATGCACAGGATGTAAAATCAATCACCGATTTGGGAGTTCAGGTAGCCATAGTAATCGGAGGAGGTAATATTTACCGGGGTATGAACGAAGCGGAGACAGGCATTGAAAGAGCGCATGGTGATTATATGGGCATGCTGGCAACCGTAATAAATGGTATGGCCTTGCAGGCAGGATTGGAAAAAATCGGCGTTTTCACCAGGCTGCAAAGCGCTATTAAAATGGAACAGATTGC
>JAOQAL010000211.1 GCA_025963615.1 Chitinophagaceae bacterium
GGAAGTAAAAAGTGTAGAAATTGTTTTCATGTTATTTGTTTTAAATTGTTTTGAATAATTGTTCTGTTATACTATTTCCAAAGCACATGCCACGCTGCCAAAAACAATTCAAGGAAACGTTAAAGGAAATTTTATTGAAAATATCTAAGGGCGCCATTCCCCTGCAACTATTGACAGTAGCGACTTCTGAACAATTGTTATTTAATGTTAATGGGATAGCAAAGACATAAAAAACTAACAGGAAGAAACCAGTGAAACCGGCAAGCTTAGTTAATAAAAATGAATTTTTTTTGTAGCATTAAACTTCCGGGTAAATGTATAATCTATGGCTCGCAAAATAAAAACCCAGGAATTCCGGCTTCCCCAGCCACTCTTCAAAAAGCGAAACAGCCTTTCTTTCAACAGCCTTGCTGAATATTTATTTAACACTAAATACCCGTTGGTTTTATGCAAATAGTTATTTCATCGCATCCTATTACCAAATTCAACGGACAGACGCAATTTTAGACCGGATGAATACATTCTTTAACTTGCAGCCCGGTTGGTTCCATACGATGACAAAAACAAACAACTAAACCGGAAGATTCCAGGATTACCGACCTGGCAAGATGAGATAAAAACAAAAAAGATCACCATGAAGCGATTTAAAACTCTTTTCCTTACAACCGTCTTGTTTAACTTTTTTACCATGATCGCGTGCAGCCAGCATCCGCTGAAAAACTATGAACCGCAATGGAAAAAAGTGGACGATTTTGTAAAAAAAGGCCTTCCAAAATCAGCGCTTACTGAGGTAAAAAAGATTTTTGAATCGGCTAAAAAGGAAAAACAGGATGCACAGGTCATCAAATCGCTGGTGTATATGACCAGTTTGCAGCAGGAAAACCGGGAAGATAATATGACCGCATCCATAAGGGAAATAGAAAAAGAGATTATAGCAGTAAAAGAACCGGCCGTTTCCATATTAAAAAGCCTGGTAGCAGAGATGTACTGGAATTATTTTCAAAATAACCGTTGGAAATTCTATGACAGAACCAACAGCACTAATTTTAAAAAAGAAGACATCGCTACCTGGACTATTGACGACCTGCATAAAAAAATCAGCGACCTGTACATTTTCTCCATTAAGGAAGAAAAACTGTTGCAGCAGACAAAGCTTGAACCATTCGATGCCATTATTATCAAGGGCAATACCAGGAAACTGAGGCCCACACTTTATGATTTACTGGCCCATCGCGCCTTAGAATATTTTAAAAATGATGAAAGGGACATTACGCGACCTGCCTATGCCTTTGAAATTAACCAGGCGCAGGCATTTGCTCCTGCGGGAGAATTCATCAGGCAGAAATTTATTACCAACGATTCCGCCTCTCTCCATCACAAAGCCTTATTGGTCTTCCGGGATCTGTTAACGTTTCACCTTCAGCAAAAAAATATGGACGCCTTGGCAGATGCGGATATAGAAAGGCTGGAATTTGTGAGACAATATGCTGTACATCCGGATAAAGAACGTTTATATTTAAATGCTATTAACGGCCTTATAAATACTTATTCCACATTTCCCGCTGTGGACCAGGCTTATTACCTGCAGGCACTGTATTATGAAACTCTTGCTGCGCAATACAAGCCCTTTGGCGATACTACACATCGTTATGACAGAAAGCGGGCGAAGGAAATCTGCGAAAAAATTATTAATAAATATTCTGCTTCCGCCGCCGTGGAAACTGAAGGGAAAGTAAACTGCTACAATTTGTTGACGCAAATAAACCAGCAGGAACTTCAATTCAGTGTTGAAAAGGTAAATGTGCCTGGTCAGCCTTTCAGGGCGCTGGTAAGCTATCGCAATTTCAATCAATTGTATTTACGCATTATCAAAGCAGATGAAAAGTTAAAACAACAGCTGGAAAATCCATACGATGAAAAATACTGGAGCAGCCTTCTCGCCGCCACACCCACTAAAAGCTGGCAACAGGAATTACCAGCCACGAATGATTTACAAAAGCACAGCGCCGAACTAAAGATTGATGCATTGCCCGCCGGTGACTATGTACTAATAGCAGGCACTCAAAAAAACCTTGATGACAAAAAAACTTTGTCAGGAGCAAGGCTTTTTCATGTGTCCAATATCAGTTATGTCAGCAGTGGCAATGATTTCTTTGTACTGAACAGGGATAACGGGCAACCGCTGGCGAATGCTGCCGTACAAATATGGGAGCAGAAATATGATTCCAAAGCAGGTAAGTATACAAAAGAAAAAACAACTTTGTATAAAACGGATGCGAATGGTTTTTTTAATATGAAAAAAACAAAGGCAGACAATGACAGAAATAGTTACCGGCTGGATATAACCTATAATCAGGAAAAACTTTTCCTGAATGATTTATTATCCTCTTACTATTACGAACGAAATGGAAAAGGTGATGAAGATGAAACAACTACTGCCTGGCTTTTTACGGATCGGGGTATTTACCGCCCAGGGCAAACAGTATACTTTAAAGGAATTGTAACCGGGAAAAACAAGCCGCAGGAAAGATCAGCGATCCGGTTAAATTATGAATCAAAAATTTACCTGAAAGATGCAAATGATGAATCAGTGGATTCCATGAAAGTAAAAACAAATGAATTCGGCTCTTTTTCCGGCAAATTTCAATTGCCGCAAGGCACGCTCAATGGAGGTTTCAGCCTATCTATGAAAAATGACGAGGGAAGCGCCAATATACAGGTGGAAGAATACAAACGTCCTAAGTTTTTTGTCGACTATGAAAAAATCAAAGGCAGTTATACAATCAACGATACAATTAAAATAACCGGAATAGCCAAGGCGTATGCAGGAAATAATATTGACAATGCCGCTGTGAAATACCGGATCGTTCGGGAACCCCGGTTCTTATATCCCTGGCTTTTTCGCAAATGGTGGCAACCGCCTGTGCAGCAAATGGAAATTGCCCATGGTGAAATAAAAACGGATAAAGATGGCAAATTCAATATGGTATTTATCGCTATTCCTGATTTAAGTATTGAAAAGAAATTGGAACCCGTTTTTGATTATAAGGTATATGCCGATGTAACAGACATCAATGGTGAAACCCGCAGCGGGGAGACTTTTGTATCTGTAAGTTATAAATCACTGATCCTGAAGGTGAATATTGCTTCCTCCTTGCCTGCCGATAGTTTGAAAACTATTGCGATCCGTACGGAAAATATGAGTGGCGCCTTTGAACCCGCCAAAGTAAATGTGACCATTACAAGATTGAAAGAAGAAAAAAGGTTGATCCGTAACCGGTATTGGGAACGTCCTGACCAGTTTGTATTGAACAAAGAAGAATACATCCGCAACTTTCCGTATGATGAATATGCCAATGAAAGCGATTATGAGAGCTGGGGAAAAGAAGGAAAAGTTTTTGAAAAACAGGATTCGGTAAAAGAAAGTTCGCCATTTGTAATTGGCTCCCGGTCGCTATCGGCATCGCAACTCCAGCCCGGCTTTTACCTGATTGAAATTTTAACAAGAGATAAAGAAGGCCGTGAAGTAAAAGTTGAAAAATATATTGAGTTGTATAATGAAAAAAGCAACCAGCTTGGCAGGCCGCAATATTTATGGACTGAAAGCAGCAGGCAAATCGAACCAGGAGAAAAGACTTTTATAAAATTGGGCACCACCGCAGATAATTTGTTTATAATACAGGAAACAGATAAACCATCAGCCAACGCGTTCATCACCAAGCATGATTTTCTAAAACTAAACAATGAAAAGAAATTCTTCGACTTCACCGCTACCGAAGCAGACCGGGGTGGCTATGGCGTGAATTATTTATTTGTAAAGCATAACCGGTTTTATCAAACCGCACAACAAATCAATGTTCCGTGGACGAATAAAGAGTTGAAAGTTGAATACGCTACATTCCGGGATAAAACCTTACCCGGCAGTGAAGAAAAATGGAAAGTAAAAATAACCGGTTATAAGAATGAAAAGGTGGCGGCGGAAATGCTGGCGGCGATGTATGACGCCTCGCTGGACCAGTTTTATCCATTTGAGTGGAATAAGCCCTATCTCTGGCCGTATTATTATAATAACAACCGTTGGAATGGCTCGCAAAATTTTGCGCAGATACAATCAGATCAAAGATGGACAATTGATGGCGTTACGAAATATTTTAAGAAAGAGTATGATGTATTAATTGCAAAAGGGAATAATTTTATTTATCAATTTCAAAGGCAATTTTCAAACTCCAGACAACACGAAAAGGAAAGGTTATTAGACTCCGCTATTAAAGAAATACCAGATCAAAAAAATTTAAACGACGTAGTAGTTACGGCTTATGGTGCGGCAAGAAAAAAGGATATAACCGGATCAGTAGTTGCAATTAAAAACCAGGAACCAAATAAACTTATCGCAGGTGAAGAACTCCTTAAAAAAATAGATAATTCCACAATTCAAATCCGCAAAAATTTCAACGAAACAGCTTACTTCTTTCCTGATTTGAGAACTGACAACACCGGCGCCATTGAATTTTCATTTACCATGCCGGAAGCATTAACCAAATGGAAGTTCCAGGCATTAACCCACAGCAAAGAATTAGCATTGGGTTTATCATCAAAAGAAATCATTACGCAGAAGCAATTGATGGTACAGCCGAATGCCCCGAGGTTTTTACGGGAAGGCGATAGAATAGAATTCAGCGCTAAAATTGTAAACCTTACGGATAAGGAGTTAACAGGCCAGGCAGAGTTACAATTATTTGATGCGACCACTAATCAATCCGTAGATGGCTGGTTCCAGAATATGTTTCCTAATCAATATTTCACGGTGGCAGCCGGACAAAGCGAGGCGGTGCTATTCCCCATCCAGGTTCCTTACTTATTCAACAAAGCGTTGACCTGGAGAATCGTCGCTAAGGCCAAAGACATTTCTGATGGCGAAGAGGCAGTCCTGCCCGTATTGACCAACAAAATGCTGGTAACAGAAACTTTGCCACTTACTATGCGTGGCAATGGCACAAAAAAAATCAAATTTGAAAAACTATCGCAGTCCAGCGAAAGCGAGACATTACAAAATTATTCGCTCACGGTTGAATACACGTCCAATCCTGCCTGGTATGCGGTACAAGCCCTGCCTTATTTAATGGAATATCCTTACGAATGTGCTGAGCAAACCTGGAACCGTTATTATGCCAATTCACTGGCAACCATGATTGCCAATTCATCTCCACGCATCAAAAAAATAGTTGAACAATGGAAGACAAAAGATACAGCCGCGCTGCTAAGCAATCTGCAGAAGAACCAGGAATTAAAAGCGGTATTGCTGGAAGAAACTCCCTGGGTATTACAGGCAAAAACTGAAGAGCAACAAAAGAAAAATATAGCCTTGTTGTTTGACATGATAAAGATGGGCAGCGAGCTGAAAAATAATGTAGAAAGGCTGAAACAGATGCAGCTGGATAATGGCGGTTTTGTATGGTTCAAAGGCGGGCCGGATGATCGATACATTACACAATACATAATCACAGGCATCGGACACCTGAAAAAACTGAATGGCATGGCTAACGGGCAGGGAAACAGGCTGAAAGAAATTCTTTCAACAGCTATCCCCTATCTCGACAATAAAATAAAAGCGGACTACGATTACCTCGTCAAACATAAAACCGATCTGAAAAAATATGTTCCAGGTTCTGCTGAAATTCAATATTTATATATGCGCAGCTTTTTCCCCGAACATAAAATAGCAGCCGCATCACAATCAGCTTATGGTTATTATAAAGATCGCATTCAAAAAACCTGGGCGCAGCAAAGTAAATATATGCAGGGCATGATTGCCTTATCATTATACAGGGCGGCTGATACAAAAACTCCGGCAGCTATTCTAAAGTCATTAAAAGAAACATCCGTTGTAAATGAGGAACTGGGCCGGTATTGGAAAACCCAGCGAAATGGATGGTTTTGGTTCGAAGCGCCCATTGAAACCCAATCCCTGCTGATTGAAGCCTTTACTGAAGCAGGCAAAGACACGAAAACAGCAGAAGATTTAAAAACGTGGCTGTTGAAAAACAAACAGACTACTAATTGGCAAACAACCAAAGCAACCGCCGAAGCCTGTTATGCCCTGTTGCTGCCAGGAACCAATCCGGTAGCTATCGGGGGGATCAGCAACGAACCTATAGTTACGATTAACCTGGGTAGCACCGAAATCAAATCAACGGATGAACAACAGGAAGCAGGAACGGGTTATCTCAAAAAAATAATACCCGGTGAAAAAATAAATCCGGGAATGGGAAATATTCTACTAAATGTCAGCGGCAACTCCGCTCAATCGGGAGCTCCGACCTGGGGTGCTGTGTACTGGCAGTATTTTGAGAATTTAGATAAGATTACAACGGCTTCCACACCATTAAAACTCTCAAAAAAACTATTTGTTGAAAAAAATTCTGATCATGGGCCGGTGCTATCACCTCTAAATGATGGGGATGCAATAAAAGTGGGCGACAAAATAAAAGTAAGGATCGAGCTCCGCGTTGATCGCGACATGGAATATGTACACATGAAAGATATGCGGGCCAGTGCCTTAGAACCCCTGAATGTGTTAAGCAGTTTTAAATGGCAGGGCGGCCTGGGTTATTATGAAACTACAAAAGATGCAAGCGCCAATTTTTTCTTTGGCAGCCTGGATAAAGGAACTTATGTCTTTGAATATACATTATTCGCAACGCACAAGGGAAATTTCAGCAACGGTGTAACAAGTATTCAATGTATGTATGCGCCTGAGTTTAGTTCCCATTCGGAAGGAATCAGGATTAATGTAGAGTGAGAAAAGCTTTGAGCTATGAGCTGCGAGCTACGAGCTTCGAGACCTAAAGTTATGTAATTTAAGAAAGCTGTGAGCTGTGAGCTACGAGACCTATAGTTATTCAACTTACTTCAGTCTCGCAGCGCATCGCTCGACGCTCGCAGCTTGGTGTATGCCCGGGAATTAGAAAAGAGAAATTAATTATTTTTATAGCAAAGGAAAATACTACGTGTCCATTTGGTTCTCTTCTTCAAGATTGAACCACATAGAAGACCTATGGTTATGTAACTTAAGAAAGCTGCGAGCTGCGAGACCTATAGTTATGTATCTTACTTCAGTCTCGCAGCTCATCGCTCGAAGCTCGCAGCTTGGTAATACTATGTGTCCTATATATCTATGTGGTTCCCTTCTTCAAGATTGAACCACATAGGAGACCTATGGTTCTGTAACTTAAGAAAGCTGCGAGCTGCGAGACCTATAGTTATGTATCTTACTTCAGTCTCGCAGCTCATCGCTCGAAGCTCGCAGCTTGGTAATACTATGTGCCCTATATGCCTATGTGGTTCCCTTCTTCAAGATTGAACCACATAGAACATAGGAGAAGAAAACATAGATTGGCTCATAGTTAAATCATGATAAAAAAGAAAGTTCAATTACCCAGCTATTACGACCGGTAATTAAATTTAGGGAGGAACCCCGGTACAGGCTAAATTATTATTTACAAACAAGGTGTATTCAAATTTTATCTTGTTTATTAAATTATTTTTGGTGGATGAATGTTGAATTCTTAATCCTGGGACAAGGCATCTGTGGCACTTTTCTTTCGTACTATTTACAAAAAGAAAATAGATCTTTTTTGGTCATTGACAACGATGGTGAGAACTCCCCATCAAAAATTGCCGCAGGCATCATCAACCCGGTAACAGGAAGAAGAATGGTAACCACCTGGATGATCGAAGAGCTGCAACCCTTCGCCTGGCATGCTTATACTGAAATCGGTCATGCGATGGATATTACAGCCATTTCTCAAAAAAGTATCATCGATTTTTTCCCAACCCCACAAATGCTGGAAGCATTTACAAAGAGGATTGAAGAAGGCGCCCATTATCTTCATGCCTATCCGGAACAAAATCACTTCAACCCTTTTTTTAACTATGATTTTGGTTGTGGCGAAATACGGCCTGTTTATACAGCCCATACCGAAATGCTCTTACCCGCCTGGCGGCGATTTTTGAAAAATGAAAAATCCCTACTGGAAGAAAATTTTGAACCCAGCGAATTGATTATAAAAGGAGACCAAATCCACTACAAGGGAATTGCGGCGGATAAAATTATTTTCTGTGATGGAGCCCATGGTTTTGAAAATCCTTATTTCAAATTGCTGCCGTTTGCTCCAAATAAAGGAGAAGCCCTAATAGTGGAAATTCCTGATCTGCCGGATCATCACATATATAAAAAAGGAATGCTGCTTACGCCTTTTCAGAGGAAAGATGTTTTTTGGATTGGATCCAGTTATGAATGGAACTTTACAGATAGCGCCCCTACAAAAAAATTCCGCGACACAACGGAAAGATTATTGAAGGAATGGCTTAAAGTGCCTTTCAGGATCCTGGAACATAAAGCTGGTATCAGGCCGGCAACGCTGGAGCGGAGACCATTTGTGGGTGTTCATCCATTCCATAAAAATATCGGGATATTAAATGGCATGGGAACCAAAGGCTGTTCACTGGCACCTTATTTTGCAAAACAATTGGTCAGTAACCTGCTTCACCAGGTTCCATTGCAAACCGATGCTGATATTAACCGGTTTCATAAAATACTTGCCAGAAAATGCTAGAGGCTGGATGCTGGATGATGGCAACAAACCACCAATAGCAAGAGTAAAGATCTTTTTCATTTTATTATTTACAAATAATTATTTTTGAAATTTACTATTAAACACAACTGCTGATGAATAAGCCGAATGAACCTCTTTACGTGATCCCTAACCGCTACAGGAAAATGGAAAATCTTCATATCGTTTTCTGGCTGTTAAAAGATATCAGTTGGTGTATGACATGGAGGGTGCTGGGTATTGCCATGATTATTCCCACATTAACAATCGCCATTGTGATAGCCTGGCGAACCCGGGAATTCAAATCAGAGCTGGCACATAACCTGGCCATTGCATTCTGGATATCGGCCAATTCATTGTGGATGATCAGCGAATTCTTTCGATTTGATACCGTGCCGGTATGGCATGGTTTAGAAGGAAAACATCTTGCCTTAATACCCTTTATAACCGGCATTGTTATCCTTGCCTGGTATTATATTATACAACGCCCAAAAGAAGTGGAAGAACATCACGCAGTTACGTTATAAACAAGCTGTTGTAAAACAATGTCCGATGTCGGATACACATGTACGGGTTCCCGATAGTATGAAGTTTGCATGCTATGCAGGAGTCAGATTATTCTGATAACTCCATTCGAAGAATTTTATTCCTGGTCGAAGGGTCTTGATTTAATACACGGCATAAGGCCTCAAATAACTCGGGCATATTTTCTTTCAAACCCTTTGGATTGACGAAAAAAGCCTCCACGCTGACCGCCCAAAATTCATGCAGGTTGCTGAAAGCATAACTGCGCAGGTAACTACGTCTTTTCGTCACCACATCTGCAAGTATGGGCCCCGTAGTCGTAGAAAATTTTTCATAATTCATCCGGAAGTTTGAATCAATACCGTACTGCGCAAAAAAGTTATTGTATAATAAGGCATGCGACATCTCGTGCACGGCCACATTGATATTGTCACTTTTGTTTGAATAGCCGTAATTAAAGTGCCGCCAGGAAAGATAGACACCTTCCGGGGCCACATGCCCTATATATAATTCATTGTCATTTTCCATTTTGTATGCATCGGCCAGCACATAAATATCCTTGAAATAAGTAAGCAGGTAGTTCTTCAATCCAAAGGTTACCTGGATGGCTGCTGCACTGACCAGCGTGGAAATATCATCCTTCTCTTCCAGGCCGATAAAGTGGAATTTTTTTGTGTTTTTGAAATGATGCACCCGGTTTACAAAACGAACTTTATGGTCAGCAGGGAGATCATTAAAATAAGTAAAGAGGCTTCCGATTACGAAAGAATAATTATTAAACATATTCTCATCTACCGGAAATTCATCGGGTGATGAAACAGGCGGTATTGGGGCTTTGGCACTAAAATATTGCCTGATTTTTTTCAGTAGGGATGACATTCGGTTCGGATTGAGATGCCTAAATATACTTATTCCCCGCCCATTTTGCAAGCCCTGAGCCCCATTTGTGCCTATATTTGCGCCTGTTTTCAAGATTATTTCGGGCTTCCGGGAATATTTTGACACATTAATAACGATCTAACCGCCCTTCAGATTATGTACAGGACAAATACTTGTGGAGAATTAAGGATCATCGACAAAGGAAAAGAAATCACGCTCGCGGGATGGGTACAGACCATCAGGAAATTCGGCGCTATTACATTTGTAGATTTGCGCGACCGTTATGGCCTAACCCAACTTCTTTTTGGAGAAGAGCTGATCGCCCAGATAGATACCAATCCCCTTGGCCGCGAATTCGTATTGCAGGTCACAGGTATTGTAAATGAAAGAAGTAACAAGAACCTGAACATCCCCACGGGCGAGATAGAATTGCAGGTAACTTCGTTTTTGATTCTGAATAAATCAGGCGTGCCTCCTTTTTCCATACAGGATGATACGGATGGCGGCGACGATCTGCGGATGAAGTACCGGTATCTGGACCTGAGAAGAAATGCGGTGAAGAAAAATCTTGAATTGCGGTATTCAGTTAACCGCTCTGCACGAAACTACCTGCATGAAAAAGGGTTTATGGATATAGAAACCCCATTCCTCATTAAATCCACACCGGAAGGCGCCCGCGATTTTGTCGTGCCATCCAGGATGAATGCCGGTCAATTCTACGCATTACCGCAAAGCCCGCAAACTTTCAAACAATTGCTGATGGTGAGTGGATATGACCGTTACTACCAGATTGTCAAATGTTTTCGGGATGAAGATTTAAGGGCCGACCGTCAACCTGAATTTACGCAAATAGATTGTGAAATGTCGTTTGTTGAACAGGAAGACATCCTGGTTATGTTTGAAGGATTGATCAAACAGATTTTTAAGGATGTAAAAAATGTTGATTATAGTGAGAAAATAGAACGGATGAATTGGGAAGAAGCGATGTGGAATTACGGTAATGATAAACCCGATATCCGTTTTGGAATGAAACTTTGTAACCTGAAATTCCCGTCCCATGTCTTCACAGGCAAACAAAATATTTCGACCTTGATTGATGGTGCAGGTTTTAAAGTATTTGATGATGCAGAAACTGTGGTTGCGATCGCCGTACCAGGATGCAGTGAATATACCCGTAAGCAAACAGACGAACTGACGGAATGGGTGAAACGTCCCCAGATTGG
>JAOQAL010000226.1 GCA_025963615.1 Chitinophagaceae bacterium
TCAGAAGTTGGTTGCTACGAGATAATCGGTGTGCGTTCCTGCCGGATTGTACAAGTATCCAAAACTAGCATATACATTATTGCTGCTTGTTGCATTAGCTGTATTGATCCATGATTGACTTGAGCCCGCAAGTGCTGCGTTTGAAAATGTACCTCCACTGAAAGGTCCATCAATTTGTGCATGAATACTTGTTTCAAGCAACAAGCCTGCCACCAAGAGCATTAAATTTCTCATAACAGTTTCCCGAATTAATAATCAATACCCAAACAGTTTTATAAAATATTACTGGAAGATTCATAAAGACGGGATAGAAAAAGGACTGTTAACACTGCTTATCTGGAAAATTACAGATTTATTCCGGAGTTAATCAAATTATACTTTATATTTTTTATAATTTTCTCAGCATGATCTCTTGAGTTTTCAATAAAGAGGCGATGGGTATTCATGCCGCCGCAAATCACGCCGGCGAGGTAGATACCTTGGATATTGGTTTCATGTGTTTGGTCATCAATCCTTGGCGCCATGATGCTATCGGGGCTTAGTTGTACGCCAATCTTGCGAAGGAAATCAAGGTTTGGCTGGTAACCTGTGGTAGCAATCACCCAATCGTTTTCGATTGTAATAACTCCTCGCGGAGTTTCAATTTCCACTTCCTGTTGTCGTATTTCCCTAATTGTGGAATTATAAAATGCTTTAATGGATCCCTCCTCGATACGGTTAATGATATCCGGCCTGACCCAGTATTTCACCCTTGGGCCGATTTCTCCTTTACGGATCACCATGGTCACATCAGCGCCTTTCCGCCATGTTTCCAACGCTGCATCAACAGATGAATTCTGGGATCCCACCACCATTACTTTTTGAAATGCATAAAAATGCGGTTCTTTATAGTAGTGAGTGACTTTCGGAAGATTTTCGCCCGGGACGTTTAATAAATAGGGAATATCATAAAAACCCGTAGCAATAATGAGCTGGCCGGCAGTATAATTAGTTTTATTTGTTGCTACAGCAAACCGGGATTCTGTTTGAATTGTTCCATTACCTGGTAGCGGCATACTTTTAACTGACTCCACCCGTTCGAATAAATGAATATTCAGTTGGTATGAGGTGAGTACCCGCCGGTAATATTCCAGGGCTTCCACTCTTGTTGGTTTTGCATTATTCGTCACGAATGGAACACCGCCAATTTCCAACTTTTGCGAGGTAGAAAAAAAAGTCATATTCGCCGGGTAATTATGAAGGGAGTTTACCAAACATCCCTTTTCAAGTATAACATAATCAATCCCTGCTTTCTTCGCTTCAATAGCACAAGCCAGGCCAATAGGTCCCCCGCCAATGATGATGATCGTATAGTGCATCTGTTTTTATTACTGCTTTTTTACAAATTTAACCGGAATTGTCTCCACTTTATAGGGAAAGCTTATGGTAACAGGTAAAGCTAACATGCCGGACAAGAAAATAGCAGTCAGTACCAACTGAAACATGGAACAAAATGACAAGAATTAAATTGATTTAACCGGAGGTTAAGGATATGCCACCGGCGTCATATCAAGCACCTGGTGCAAATGGTGTAATAGATGCTTATTATAATCCTTGGCAAGCCAGGCGATACTATGTAATTCCCCCGTCAACACTTCTCTCTGTTGTTTTTCCGGCGAAGTGTTTTTTAAAATAATACAAATATGTTTATTGATCAAAACCCATAGCTCAATTAAATCCTTAGTATCATGATTTTGGTAATGGCTGATCGCTACCCATTCATCCTGCTGGTATTTAATGAATGGCCTTTCTTCATACTGCGCTACAATAAAACGGCGGATATTATTTTGAGCCGAGTCTATCAGATGACCCAGTATTTCTTTCTTACTCCATTTGCCAGGCTGCGATTTATATTGCCATGCTTCTTCGCTGACCGGCTGAAAAAGCGGAGTATAGTCTTGAATAATTTTCTCTAACCCCCTTATTGTATCATCCATACTCTAAATTACAATTTTTCAATTATGACGTATACATAAACAGAAACAGGAAAGAGAATAACTATAAATATTGCACGAAGGTTTAGAAACAACTTTTGGGGGTATGATACCCATGCGATATTTTTGCCAATCTTTTAAAGAAAATTTACATGGCAAGATCAATAGCATTTCGCGAAGCAATCAGGGAAGCGATGAATGAAGAAATGAGACGGGATGACCGCGTATTTTTAATGGGCGAAGAGGTAGCAGAATACAATGGCGCTTACAAAGTAAGCCAGGGCATGCTTAATGAGTTTGGACCGAAAAGGGTGATTGACACACCTATTTCAGAGCTGGGTTTTACCGCGGTAGGTGTGGGAGCCGCTCAAAAAGGCTTGAGACCTGTAGTGGAGTTTATGACCTGGAATTTCGCCGTTCTGGCCTTAGATCAAATTCTCAATACAGCTTCTAAAATGCTGGCAATGAGTGGTGGACAAGTGAATTGTCCGATTGTTTTTCGGGGACCCAATGGGTCCGCGGGACAGTTAGGAGCCCAACACTCCACAGCCTTTGAAAGTTATTATGCCAATATACCCGGTATTAAGGTTGTTTCACCTAGTAATGGTTACGATGCAAAAGGGTTATTAAAACAGGCGATCCGGTACGAAGAAGATCCGGTAATTTTTATGGAAAGCGAGGTGATGTATGGCGAAAAAAGTGAAGTTCCGGAAGAAGAATATTACATTGAAATAGGTAAGGCTGATGTAAAAAAACAGGGCAGCGATGTGACGATCGTAGGCTGGAGTAAAATGGTAAAAATTGCATTAGGCGCTGCCGCCGAATTGGAAAAAGAAAACATCAGCGCTGAGGTCATTGATATCCGTTCTATCCGTCCGCTGGACTGGAAAACGATTCTTGAAAGTGTAAAGAAAACAAACCGCCTCATCATCATCGACGAACAATGGCCGATGTGCTCCGTGTCGTCTGAAATTGCTTACCGCATTCAAAAAGAAGGGTTCGACTATTTAGATGCGCCCGTAAGGCGTATTTCTGCGGCAGACGCCCCCTTACATTATGCTCCCAACCTGGTAGCTGCAGCATTGCCGGATGTTGAGCGTACCGTCAGGCTGGCGAAGGAAATTATGTATCTCAAAAAATAATCAGCGTTTTAAATCTTTTGAAGCTAGCCATCAGCCTGGCAACCCAGCGTTTTATACTAGTATTTTTTCTAAGTAGATTTACGCTTTTTTACCGCATATTCCGGCCAACATGCATCTATTTGCTTATAAAAGCCATCTTTGTAGTGGTTTTTCATAGGATATTGGATTTTACAACGAGGCTGGATTTCTATCCGGCCTCTACTTTTTTAATGATTTCTTAAATTTTATGAAGACAGTCTTTTATTTAATTTTTCCGCTACTTATTCTTATCAACATTCTCCCTTAACCAATCCTTTACGCTTTAAAACTTTGAATATCTCTGTTTTGGATTACTTTTACGCCTTCAAAAAATATAATTGATGGCAGATATCCTGATTATTGATGATGAGAAGGCAATACGCAAAACTCTTGGAGAAATACTTTCATTTGAAGGATACAAAATTGATGAAGCTTCAGATGGCGAAGAGGGATTAAAAAAATTTAAGGAACGGAATTACGATGTGGTCCTTTGCGATATCAAAATGCCAAAAGTTGATGGAATTGAATTTTTACAAAGGGCAGGCGAGAGTAACAGTGACGTCCCAATTATTATGATATCAGGTCATGGTAATATTGAAACCGCGGTGGAAGCTGTGAAAAAAGGCGCTTACGATTTCATTTCGAAACCGCCAGACCTGAACCGTCTCCTGATTACTATCCGGAATGCGATGGATAAGAGTTCACTGGTGACCGAAACAAAAGTGCTGAAAAGGAAGGTGAGCAAGGTGCAGGAAATGATTGGTAATTCATCGCCGATAGAAAAAATAAAAGATACGATCGACAAGGTAGCCCCAACCGATGCAAGGGTATTAATAACCGGTGAAAATGGTTCGGGAAAAGAATTAGTGGCAAGGTGGATCCATGAAAAAAGTAACCGGAACATCGGGCCGCTTGTTGAAGTAAACTGTGCCGCCATACCCAGTGAATTGATCGAAAGTGAATTATTCGGACATGAAAAAGGGTCATTTACTTCAGCTATAAAACAACGTATTGGCAAATTTGAACAAGCTAACGGCGGCACTCTTTTTTTAGATGAAATAGGCGATATGAGCCTGAATGCGCAGGCCAAAGTATTACGTGCCTTACAGGAAGGAAAAATAACGAGGGTGGGAGCAGATAAGGACATTAACGTGGATGTGCGTGTCATTGCTGCCACCAATAAAGACCTTTTAAGAGAAGTAGATGAGAGAAATTTCAGACTTGATTTATACCATCGTCTCAGTGTTATTCTTATCCATGTTCCTTCATTAAATGAACGAAGGGATGATATTCCCCTGCTGGTTGATAAATTCCTGGAAGATACCTGTGCTGAATATGGAGTTGCGGTAAAAGCGATCGATGAAAATGCCATCCAACTTCTCGAGGAATATAACTGGACCTTTAATATCCGTGAGTTAAGGAATGTGGTAGAGCGGCTTGTTATTCTTTCCGGCAAAACGATTACCAAAGAAGACATTGCCAGTTATGTCATGCCGAAATCAAGATGAAACAGGGTTTTATAACAGCCTTAACATTTCTTTCAGACTACCGATGTAATAAATCCAGCTACCACACGACTTATTTAAAGTTTTGAGAGAATGATTAATTATAAATTTGCCGCAATTAGTTAAAAAAATTTACATGCCGCTATCACAGTTATTCGTTATTTACCTGGTGGGAACCCTGATTGTATTTCTGCCATCTTTTGGTTTAGCACCGTTGTTTAAAAAGGCAGGCGTGCCTGCGTGGAAGGCCTATATACCTTATTACAATACCTGGATCATGCAGGAAATTGTACACCGGCCTAAACATTGGGTTTTCTGGCAATTTATCCCTGTCGTCGGGTGGTTTATCAGCCCCGGCATATTTATCGAGTTTTCAAAAGTTTTTGGCAAATTTTCGCTGGGTGATCATACGGCTGCTTCATTATTGGCGCCTTTCTATTTTCCGTATATCGCCTCTAAAAAAGATACCAAGTTTATTGGCGCGGAAGCTGCCCGGAAACATAAAAAATCAGGATGGCGGGAATGGGTGGATGCCGCGGTATTTGCTATTATAGCGGCTACCCTTATCCGAACTTTTATTTTTGAAGCCTATACGATTCCATCGGGCTCCATGGAAAAAACATTATTGATCAATGATTTCCTTTTTGTAAGCAAACTCAGTTATGGGCCCCGGATTCCCAATACCCCGTTGTCCATTCCGTTTATACATAATTATATTCCGGGCACCAGCATGAAGTCGTATTCGGAAATAATAAAAGTGCCTTATATACGCTGGTTCGAATCGCCGGTAAAAAGGGGGGACGTCGTGGTATTTAACTTTCCCGCAGGGGATACGGTCATTAACCTGCCTGAGTACCAATCCTTCCATCCTTATTATGATGTTTGTCGCGAACTGGGTCGTGGCGACATGGACAAAGGAAGAAAAATTGTTTTAGGAGATCCTGACCAGTATCCATTGGCGGTTCACCCGGCTGATAAATCGGATAACTATATTAAACGTTGTATTGGCATAGCAGGGGATACGCTTGAAATAAAAAAGAACGTCGTTTTCATTAATGGCGTTGAGCAGGCCGTGCCTCCCAAAGCGGAGGTAAATTATATTGTTAATACTTCCGGTCAGCAGCTCGATGCGGATATCATGAAAGAAGAATATGACCTGAATGCGGATAAAGGCGAATATAATTTCGGCACCAAGGCGAATGAATTCAGAATGCTGCTAACAACAACGGCAAAAGAAAAAATGCTCAAAACAGGACTGGCTAAAGACATCCAGCTGGATACATCCTACAATGGTGGCGGGGGCGATGTTTTTCCTTATGATGGCGTTCATGTATGGAGCCGTGATAATTTCGGGCCCATTTGGATTCCCAAAAAGGGAGCCAGCCTGAAACTGACTACCGAAAATTATCCACTTTATGAGCGGGCCATCCGCGTATATGAACACAATAATTTTTATGAAAAGGAGGGTAGGTTTTTCCTGAACGAAAAAGAAATTACCAGCTATACTTTTACTATGAATTATTACTGGATGATGGGAGATAACCGGCAGGGTTCGCAGGATTCGAGATACTGGGGTTTTGTGCCGGAAGACCGGGTCGTGGGAAAAGCCTGGATGATCTGGTTCAGTTGGGAAAAAGGTCCGCGATGGAGCCGCCTGTTCCGTATTGTAAAATAAACTTTATAGAGGCTGTCTCAAAAGGAATATTTCACGCAAAG
>JAOQAL010000250.1 GCA_025963615.1 Chitinophagaceae bacterium
CTGTGTGTCAAAACAATAATCCCTGAAATGCCCAAGCATTAACTTTGCTTCGCCCGGTTTTGTGAGAGATAAAATTCGATTTTGGAACAAAAAGACACCGAGACACTGAGACACGGAGGATATAGGCGTCAAGCTAATTTTGATAACAAGTCTGTTGTGTGATGTCAAGGGAGTAGCGGTATACAGCTGAGGTCACAGTAGCACAAAAGCCTCATCAGGGAACCGTCCGGAAAACAGCCTGTCCCGATTTTTATCGGGAGGGCGTATTCCCCGCCTGTCCGGCCGACAGGGTTTTTCCCGATAGCCATCGGGACTTTTTTTGTCGCAGATCCCGATCCCTATCGGAACTGCTTTTTTTCCACAAAAAAAAGTAAGAGAAAGAAACAGCTGATAATTTAGGAAGTTGCCTTAGCCAAACGAAAAGAAAGGAAAAAGCAACCAAAAGCTCATTTGATATCCAAAAGCTCAACGAGGATTTAAAAATGAATGGTGTTGATATTGACCTTAGGTTTGATTAAAAGCCATTTTCCCTTTTAAATCCTTGCCCAGCTTGCTTTTATACCGATGTGAATATATCTTAACCTGACGCCGATGCGATAGCGATCGGGCCTAACCACCAAATAAAAATTATAAACTTAGCTGATTGCACGAAAAAACCGCGCCGGGTTTCCCGCATAAATACCAGGTTTGGTAATCTCTTTTGTAACCACCGCACCTGCGCCG
Organism: Chitinophagaceae bacterium; assembly: GCA_025963615.1. Classification (GTDB taxonomy): domain Bacteria; phylum Bacteroidota; class Bacteroidia; order Chitinophagales; family Chitinophagaceae; genus JAFDYH01. The sequence goes on from JAOQAL010000250.1 coordinate 724, forward strand.
ATAACAACATTGTCACAGATATTTGCCATAATGGTAGCGTGGGTTCCCAAAGAGACATTGTTGCCGATAACGATATTTTTTCGTGTTGATTTGTCCTGGAAGCAAGGTGCTCCAGTCTTAAACATATCATCAGCAAACATCACACCGTGTGCAATAAAACAATTTTCTCCAATGGTCACGTTTTCGCAGATAAAAGAGTGTGATTGAATCCTGGTACCATTACCAATTATAGTATTTTTCTGGATTTCAACAAAAGCTGCAACAAGACAGTTATCTCCAATGGTACATTCAAACAGGTTCACCGGCTCAATGATTTTTACATTCTTTCCAAATTTGACATCTCTTATTTGTACTTTAAGCAGAAAAGCGGGCGTTTTATTAAATTCTATATTCATGATGGGTAAGTAAGGTAAATAGGAAAACCTAATTCAATTCTTCTGGTTAAAAACACAATTGAAACTTCAACATCCGGTTCTTAAAAAAGAGGTGTAAAATAACAGTTTTTTTTGAAAAAATAATAAAGCATTTGGGTTCCAATTTTCTTAATTAAAACAAAGATGTTCTATAAAGTACCCCCTTAAGTCAAACTGTTTAACAGAATGTAAAATTCTATGAGTCAAATTTATTTCTTACGAAATGGGGATAGAAGTCCATGAAGCTCTAATTTTTTTACCGCTTAATTGTTTCTGGATGCTGCCAGTGAGGTAACTATAAACTCTTTTTTCTCCTTTTCCTCCTAGCCCTCTTCGCTTTTATCTCTTTTTCTCCTTTTTACTCTTAGCTCGTTTTCCTCCTGGCTATTTTAATATCTTTGCCCTCCAAAAATTTCAGGCTATGTTCAATAAACGGGTGAAAATAAAAGAGCTTCTTAGCTGGGAGCCAAAAGAACAGGAAGTAACGGTAATGGGTTGGGTGCGCACCTTCCGCAATAACCAGTTTATAGCCCTGAATGATGGCAGCACCAATAATAACCTCCAGGTAGTAACAGAGCTTGGCAAATTTGATGAATCGTTGCTGAAACGCATTACGACCTCCGCTTCACTGAAAGTTAGGGGAATAGTGATCCCTTCTTTAGGCAAAGGCCAAAAGCTGGAAGTAAAAGCTACCACTATTGAAATCCTGGGTGACAGCGATGCGGAGAAATATCCGCTGCAACCTAAGAAACATAGTCTCGAATTTCTAAGAGAGATTGCGCACCTGCGTTTCCGTACGAATACGTTTGGTTCGGTGTTTCGTATCCGTCATTCCCTGGCATTTGCGGTGCATAAATTTTTTAATGATAAGGGCTTTGTGTATATGCATACGCCGATCATTACTGCCAGCGATGCCGAAGGTGCCGGTGAAACATTCCGGGTAACAACATTGCCTGTAGAGAATGCCCCGAAAAATGAAGATGGTTCTGTCAATTATAAAGAAGATTTTTTTGGCCGTGCTACCAACCTTACGGTAAGCGGCCAATTAGAAGGCGAATTAGGCGCCACCGCATTCGGTGATATTTATACATTCGGTCCCACCTTTCGTGCAGAAAACAGTAACACCGCAAGGCATCTGGCCGAGTTCTGGATGATAGAACCTGAAATGGCTTTTTATGATTTAGAAGATAATGCCAACCTTGCCGAAGAATTTATCAAATACCTTATTCAGTATGCTATGGATAATAACCGCGAAGACCTGGAGTTCCTGGCACAGCGCTTAGCCGAGGAAGAAAAACAGTTACCACAGGATAAACGCAGTGAACTGGGATTGATTGAAAAGCTGGAATTTGTTGTCAACAACGATTTTCAACGCCTTACTTATACCGAAGCAATTGAAGTTTTAAAAGAAAGCAGCCACAACAAGAAAAAGAAATTTCAATATCCCATTACCGGCTGGGGTATGGACCTGCAAAGTGAACATGAAAGATGGCTGGTAGAAAAACATTTTAAAAAACCGGTTATACTTTCCAACTATCCTGCCGCAATCAAAGCTTTTTATATGAGGCAGAATGAAGATGGTAAGACAGTCGCGGCGATGGATATCCTGGCGCCGGGCATCGGTGAAATAGTAGGAGGCTCTCAACGCGAAGAAAGGCTGGACAGGCTGGAAGCAAGAATGAAAGAAATGAATATCCCTGCCGAAGAACTTTGGTGGTACCTGGATACCAGGAGATTTGGTACCGTGCCGCATGCAGGATTCGGATTGGGTTTTGAAAGGATGGTGCAGTTCGTGACCGGCATGACGAATATCCGGGACGTAATTGCGTTTCCCAGAACGCCAAAAAGTGCAGAGTTCTAGGCTAAGAGCTCAAAGAGAAAAAGCGCGAAAGAGTAAATCGAAACTTTTCCCAGAGCGGGAGGTTCTCAAATAACAGACATGAAGTAACTATAACTCCCTATCATGGTAAAGCAACTATAAACTCCTTTATCTCCTTTCCCTTCTTAGCTATAAAATAATAACCAACGTTCCCGCCACAATCAGTAATCCGCCGATAATTGTTTTTGCATCCAATTGTTCTCCCAGGAAAATAACGGATAGGCCCATGGCGATCGCCACGCTCAGTTTATCGATCGGTGCCACCTTCGATACATCCCCGGTTTGCAATGCTTTAAAATAAAACAACCAGGATAACCCGGTAGCAACTCCTGATAAGATAAGAAACAAAATATTTGTTCTTGTTAACTCTTTAACCTGTTTCAGTTGCCCGGCGATTAATACAATTCCCCAGGTGATAAAAAGTATAACCAGGGTGCGGATAGCTGTTGCTACGTTAGAATTTACATTCTTGATGCCAAGCTTTGCAAGGATGGCGGTCAATGCCGCGAAGAAGGCTGATAGTAAAGCATACCACTTCCACATGATTACGAAAGTAGCAAACTATAGGCAACGGGCAAATACAAGATCTGCTTATGGAAACTTTGGCTCATGGTGTCTCATTTTGAAAATATAGTTTATGGCGTCAATGAATGCAGTCGAAAATATCCTGCAACGAAAAGGCATGCCCCGGTTGAAAAGATCGAGTCTTAAAATTGATATGACCCCGATGGTAGACCTTGGTTTTTTGTTGATTTGCTTTTTTGTAATCACCACCACCATGAGTGAGCCGAAGGTCACGGATTTGTTTATGCCAAAAGAAGGACCTCCCATATCCGTAGCCGATTCTAAAACATTAACCGTTTTGCTGGGCAAAGACAATCATATTTTTTATTACCATGGCAATTGGGAAACAGCCGTAAAGAACCATGCTGTTTATACTACCAATTATTCGGTGAACGACGGCTTGGGAAATATCATCCGGATAAAACAAAAATTACTTGACCAGGTAAAAACGGGTAAAGAAGGAAAAAGAGGTCTATTACTTATTATAAAAGCAGAAAAAGAAGCAAGCTATAAAAATATAATTGAGGTCCTGGACGAAGTCCTTATTAATGGTGTAACACATTATGCAGTCGTTGAAGCATCAGTCGAAGAATTAGGTTATGCTGCAATACATAAAAGCAATTAATTTCTTTTCCGAGACAGTAATTTACTACAAGAAAAAATTGTGCAGAAATATTGAGAAACCAGAGATTGATTCTTAACAGTTCATCTGTTTGAAGGAAATCTCTATGCCCCAGTAAGGGCATTTTGTGGGTAGAAGATTGATTTTTAACAATTTATCTCTTTGCGTTCTTTGCATCTTTGCGCCCTTTGCGTGAAATTTGCTAAAGGCTGTCTCAATACTGTAATTTTAAAATAATCCCGCAGAGATGTTAAGAAACCAGAGATTGATTCTTAACAGTTCATCTCCTTTGCGTGCTCTGCATCTTGCGCGCTTTGCGTGAAATATTCCTTTGAGACAGCTTCAATTAATTTTGAATTGAAAACGTCCCCCATCAACGTTCTTTTTTGAATCGGGATGCTCCCGAAACCAATGTTTTTCCTTTTTCTTCAGCGAAAATTTGAAGCAGTTCCACCAATTCATAAGCCTTAATTACCACTCATCAAACTAATCTCAACTTTTCAAAAAGCAATCTTATTTATAAATCATTGATTTTAAACTTATTATTGACTAAATCATTAATGGTCACTACCAGCAACTAAAAATAAACTGGTACTTTGTGTTGCATAGTACCAAATATCACCTTATCTTTATCCTGTCAATCATTATAAATGCTAAAACCTACTTCCCAACCCGCCTAATAAAATGAGCCGGTTGGGAAGAGGAAAAGGCCAAAAGACAATAAACATGAATATCGAAAATACACAGAGCCAGATGCGAAAGGGGATATTGGAGTTTTGCATTCTCTCCATTATCCGTCGCGGGGAAGCCTATCCAAGTGATATAGTCGAAGAAATGAGGGCGGCTAACCTAAACATCCTGGAAGGTACCCTTTACCCCTTATTAACAAGGCTTAAGAATGCGGAGATGTTAACCTACCGTTGGGTAGAAAGCAACTCAGGCCCGCCCCGTAAATATTTTCTGCTTACAGAAAAAGGCCAGGTTTTTTATAAAGAGCTGGAGCAAACCTGGACAGAATTATCCAATGCGGTGAATGCCCTTGCCGAGAAAAAAGAACAACCCAACAACTAAAACCTGCCTGCCCGCAAGCAGGCCTCAACCAAATAAATAAATTAAAAATGAAAAAGATCATCAATATAAATCTAAGCGGAAGAGTAATACCGATAGAGGACTCTGCTTATGAAAAACTGCAGGGCTATATTGAAAGTCTGCGCAGGTATTTTGCGCGGGAAGAAGGCCGTGATGAGATCATTAATGATATAGAAAGCCGTATTGCAGAAATTATGGATGAAAAAATCCGCAAGGGCTCCTCCTGCGTTACCGATGATGACATGAACGGGATTATCAGTTCCATGGGAAGGCCGGAAGATTTTGATGAAGATACTGCAGAAACAGGATCAAAATCACAACAACAAAGCAGCACCCAGGCTAATTATACCTATACCGAAGAACCGAAGAAAAAGAATCGTTTATACAGGGATTCCAGTGATAAAGTGGTTGGCGGTGTATGTAGCGGTCTTGCCAATTACCTGAATGTAGATCCTGCTATCATACGCCTCCTGTTTGCCATCATCACCTTTGGTGGTTTCGGTTCAGGTATTATCATCTATATCTTATTCTGGATTATACTTCCTGAAAAAGATTTCGAAAAACACGGCGGTAAAAGATTGTACCGTAATCCTGAAGAAAGGGTATTAGGAGGTGTTGCAAGCGGTATTGCTGCCTATTTTAATAAAGAACCTTATATGGTGCGCCTCGTTTTTGCAGCACCGTTATTACTGAATATTTTATTAAGCATTTTAAGCTGGCCATTTTTCCATGCCGGCGCTGTTTTCCCCAATCTTGTTTTTGGCTCGTTGACCGGCACTTTTATATTGGCTTATATTATTCTATGGATCGTGTTACCTGAAGCCAAAAGCCAATACCAGAAAATGGAAATGCGGGGTGAAAAAGTAGATGTGCATACAATCAGGCAAACAGTAAAAGAAGGAATGGACCAGGTTAAAGACAAGGCTAAGGATTTTGGAGAAGAAGTAAAAGAGTCTGCACAAAAATTTACTGCGAAGGCTAAAGACTTTGCTGCTGATCGCGGTGCAAGCTGGGGCAAGGAAGTAGGAGATGCGGGTCGTCGGGTAGGGGTAAGTGTTGGCCATGTAATTGGTGTATTGTTCAAAGCGTTTTTTCT
>JAOQAL010000254.1 GCA_025963615.1 Chitinophagaceae bacterium
AAATCATCGGCAATCCAGGTACCTACCAATATGGAGTGATGAATTAAAAAGAATGGACAGGAATAAAATTCCCGGAGATTTGCCTGCCTTCGTCAATGGATTAATGGCTCATTCATGGCTTTTCCAGCACAGCCAGTACAAAATGCAGACACCATAAATCGAAAATCACTATTTATATTTTTAAAAATCCAATGAGAGTCTTGTATATTTAATTGCAGATGTTATTTAAAAATCCCTGGACTGAAAGTAGCAGTTTTATTATTTGAAGACTTTGAAACACTGGACGTGTTCGGTCCTGTAGAAATATTAGGAAGGCTAAAGGATCATTATCAAATTTCATTTTATTCTCTTACGGGTGGCATAATAAAGAACAGTCATGGAATTTCCATTATAACAGAAAATCTATCTGAAATAAAAAATGGAGCCGGCATATTTCTTATTCCGGGTGGTTTTGGAACAACGAAAGAAGTTAGTAACATTTTGCTTATTGCTAAAATCAAAGAAATTTCGGAATTAAGTCAATTTGTTTTTACGGTATGTACCGGTAGTGCATTACTTGCAAGAACGGGACTTTTAGACGACAAAAGGGCAACGAGCAATAAAAAAGCTTTTGCCTGGGTAACAACCCAGGGACCCAAAGTAAACTGGATTAAAAAAGCCCGGTGGATTGTCGATGATAAATTTTATACTTCTGCGGGTGTAAGCGCCGGCATGGATATGACTATCGGTTTCCTGAATGATATTCACGGAATTGAATTTGCAAGAAAGGTGGCTTTTGATATAGAATATGATTGGAAAGAAAATAAAGAAGACGACAATTTCCACGAACAAAGATAATACTGATAACCAGGTATATTGAAGCATCGGCGCCGGACCCACAATGGCTGGCTATCGTTGGTCCGCCCTATAATAGCAGGCTTAGACAAAATTCATGGTAGCGGCATTGAAAAAATCTTGGTTGTCTTGTTAACATATATAATTTAGACCGGTAATAGGCGGATTGTGTAAAATACTATCCAGGCCTGGCAGGAAATTTTAAAAGTTTTTCTAAGCGCTTCGGTTTCTTATGTTGAAAAGAATAAAAAATTATTTACTATTACATTGATTAAAAACTGGACTCACTTACACACATAGCATTAGGAGCCTGTATGGGTGAAGCGTTTGCCGGACGCACCGTAGGCAAAAAAGCGATGCTTTGGGGTATGCTGGCCCAAAGCTTGCCGGATATCGATTTCCTTTCCGCGTTATGGCTTAAAGTCCCCGATGCTTTGCTTGCGCACAGAGGATTCACACATTCCATATTATTCTGCATGGTGGTTGCTCCTTTTATTGCCTGGCTTGCCTGGCACTTGCATAGGCCACATAATATTTCTTTCAAAAGATGGTTCTTCTTCATAAGTTCTGTTATATTGATACATATTTTCCTGGATGCTTTTAATAATTATGGGGTAGGCTGGTTTGAGCCGTTCATCCATGACCGCATTTCGTTTAATGGTATTTATGTAGCAGATCCATTTTTTTCAGCGCCGCCCGGGATGTCGGTTCTTCTGCTACTTCTGTTACGAAAAAAAAATACAGTCAGAAAATGGATATGGAGTTTGGGATTAGGCGTCAGTTTCATATACCTTGGTTATTGTATGTCCAATAAATATTACGTAAGCCGGAATGTGAAACAAATATTGAAGTCAGAAAATATTGTTTATAACAGACTACTGGTTACCCCTGCACCCTTGCAAAGCTGGCTGTGGTTTGTTGTGGCAGAAAATGACTCAGGATATTATACAGGGTATCGTTCTGTCTTTGACAATAAAGCCACATTGGATCTGCACTATTTTCCCCGAAATGATTTTTTACGTTCGCTGGTGAAAGATAATAAAGACCTTGACAAGATGATCCGCTTCTCCCAACAATTCTACACCCTGGAGAAGCACCGTGATACCATCCTGATCAATGACCTGAGATTTGGGCAGATTGTTGGATGGCAGAACCCGTATGAAGGGTTTGCTTTTTACTATTATCTGCAGCCAGACATAGATAATACCCTGGTAGTTCAACGGGGCCGTTTTGCAAAATGGAATAAGCAGTCCTTCCATTCATTGCTGAAAAGAATTAAAGGGGAGTAAAGCTGGATACGGGATGCTGGATGCCGGATACTAGATGCTATGATACTAGATGCTGGATATACAACTGTACGATAACAGGTGATTATTCAATTAACGGAGGGTCGTATATCGTACAAAAGCCAGCGTGGCTCAGACATCGTATATCCCTTTCTGGCATGTTATTTATAAATTTGATTAGTTATCAGGACATAGATACCATGTAAAAGAAAAAGGGAAATGCCTGGATTAAATATTAATTTATGAATTGGGAAAGTATTGCCTTTATCATTTACATTGGGATTCTGGCGAGCGTATGCCTGCGTATTATTTTTGAAACGAATAGCACGAATAAAACCCTGGCATATTTGCTACTATGTCTGTTTGTTCCCTTTTTTGGAATGCTATTTTACCTCGCTTTTGGAATCAATTACTGGAGAAAAAGGCGTTATGATCAAAAGATACTTCAGGATATCACAATCCTTGACAGGCTTAAGAAAGATATCGTTCAATACAATAAGGTTAACCTTGCATCAGGCAATATGGCAATTGATCAGAATGCAGAACTGGCCTCTATGCTGATCAAGGACCTGGGTAGCCCGCTGACAGCTTCTAACAGCATAAAATTGCTGGTTAATGGCGAACAAAAGTTTCCTGAGCTGATGAACGCCATCCGGGAAGCAAAACATCATATTCACCTCGAGTATTACATTTATGAATACGATAGCATAGGAACCCAATTGGTAGAGCTCCTTATAAAAAAAGCAATTGAAGGAGTGAAAGTCCGTTTTATTTATGATGACTTTGGAAGTCCTTCTATCAAAAAGAAAACAGAAAAACGGATGCGCGACGCCGGAGTAGAAATTCATCCGTTTTATAAAGTCCTTTTTTATATCCTCGCTAACAGAATAAATTACCGTAATCACCGTAAGATCGTGGTCATTGACGGGCATACTGCCTTTACCGGTGGAATTAATGTCAGTGATAAATATGTAAATGGTTCATCTAGTAAATTATTCTGGAGAGATACCCACATTAGGATCGATGGCCCGGCAGTTTATTACCTGCAGTATCTTTTTATCGCTGACTGGAATTTTTGCTGTAGTAACAAGCTTATTCCTGACGCTTCGTATTTTGCGGACACCCCTGTCGGAGGGCCTAACACTTTTGTACAGATTGCGGCCAGTGGACCGGATTCCTTTAAGCCTTCTGTTCTATACTCCATTTTACAAACCATCTATCTTGCCCAAAAAGAAATTTTAATTACAACTCCTTATTTTATACCCGGCGACAGTATCCTGGATGCACTGTGTATTGCCGCATTAAGCGGATTAGTTGTAAAGCTTCTGGTGCCTGGCATTTGTGATTCAAAGCTGGTGAACGCCGCGTCAAAATCTTATTATCGCAAATTGCTGGAGTCGGGAGTGGAAATTTATATTTATCAAAAAGGATTTGTGCATGCAAAGACGATGGTAACCGATGGTAAACTTTCTGTGGTTGGCACGGCTAATATGGATTACCGTAGTTTTGAACTGAATTTTGAAGTAAATACAATCATTTATGATGCTACTTTTGCAGAGCAGATGCGGGACCTGTTCTTTAATGACATTCAGCAAGCAGAAAAGATAGACAAAGAGATGTGGATATCAAGGTCAGCTTTGAGCCAGCTTCCGGAAAAACTGGCCAGATTATTTTCCCCTGTTTTATAATCTTAGTAAAAAGGTATGGCATAAGATTTATACTAATAAAAACAAATAAATAACACAAAATGAAATGGCTGGGTGGCAGACAAAGTAGTAACGTAGATGATCGCCGTGGCGTATCCACCGGTGGCCTGGTAGCTGGAGGTGGTATCATTGGAATAATCGTTTACCTTATTAATCTGTTTTCAGGCAGTGGGGATATTTCACAGATCCCCGGTCAGTTACCGACGCAACAGCAGCCTACTGAGCAAATGAGTCCGGCTGAAAAAGCAGCCGATGATGAAAGAGCCGACTTTGTAAAAGTGGTGTTGGGATATACGGAAGATGTTTGGCAACAATTATTTCAGCAAATTGGCAAAAATTACCAGGACCCCGTATTGGTTTTATTCAGCGACAAAGTTGAATCCGGTTGTGGTTTATCCAGTGCCCTTTCCGGACCGTTTTATTGCCCCCGTGACCAAAAATTATATATAGATCTTTCGTTTTTTAAAGAATTACAAACAAGGTTTAAGGCGCCTGGCGATTTTGCGATGGCTTATGTAGTAGCCCATGAAGTAGGCCATCACGTTCAAAAACTCATGGGAACTACTGATCAAATGGCTAATTTGCGCGGCAGACTTAATGAAGAAAAATATAACCGTTATTCAGTAATGCTTGAACTACAGGCTGACTTTTACGCTGGGGTATGGGCTCATCATGCCCAACAAATGAAAGATATTTTAGAGGCAGGCGACATAGATGAAGCGCTCAATGCAGCCAATGCCATTGGTGATGATCGACTGCAAAAAGAAGGACAGGGTTATGTAGTGCCGGAATCTTTTACGCACGGCACTTCACAGCAAAGAATGTATTGGTTTAAAAAAGGATTTGAAACCGGGGATATTGAAAAGGGCGACACTTTTAATGACAAATCCTTGCAGTAAAACACTGGCTGCAACAGGCCGGTAAGTCACAAACCCAAACCCCCATTACAGGGAATTGAACAGTTACCAGGCCGCACGCGAAGGCAAAAATAAGTATCAAGCCGGGAGACGGCCATATAGCTTTTGCATTGCCTGCGCAAAAGCTAAGATTTTTTCGTGAAGGAAATTCATGACTGATTTTTATCCTATAGGAACGGCATTGGCCGCCTTCTTTTTAACCGGTATCAAGAAACTTTGAGCTCCAGGAACTGAAATAGAATCTAAATAGCGTTTCGGCAGAGGATGAATTGAATTTTCCCCAATCCCAGGTTTATGAATGCAGTTCAAAATATAAGGGTTATTAAAGGTGATATTACCAAAATCAAAGTGGATGCGATTGTTAATGCCGCAAATTCCTCTTTAATGGGCGGCGGCGGCGTTGATGGAGCTATTCATCGGGCGGGGGGTTCCGCCATTCTGGAAGCCTGCAGGAAAATTGTAGCCAAGCAGGGAGGTTGCAGAACCGGTGAAGCCGTTATAACCACAGCCGGGCTATTACCGGCAAAATTTGTTATTCATACCGTTGGTCCGGTATGGAACGGAGGAAATAAAAATGAAAAGAAAAAACTTGAGGACTGCTATAAAAACTCATTACGGCAGGGCCTTGAAAATAATTGCAGAACTTTTGCCTTCCCGAATATCAGTACAGGCATCTATAAATTTCCAAAACAGCTGGCAGCGGAAATTTCAGTCAAAACTGTCATTGAATTTCTTTCGGATTGTAACGTCATTGACCAAGTGATATTTGTTTGTTTTGATGAGGAGAACTATTCCTTGTTGCAAAAAGAATTTAACCGGTATTCCTTGAAAGATAATTGACTATTGCGTAGATGGAAACATACCAACAAACGCCGGGAATTTGAAGAAATGCCGGCGATCAAACGATGACTGCAGTTCTGAATAATTATTAAAATATTATTTATGATAATGGATATAACAGGTAAAGACGTATTAATAACGGCAATTGAAGAAACAGTTTCGGAACTGCTGGATATGATGGCATCAATTGATGAAAGCAAGATCAATACAGTTCCCTATAAAGATAGCTGGACGGCAGCTCAGTTATCCCGGCACCTTACAAAATCAAACTACGGAATGGCGCGGGCCATGTGTTCGAAGTCAAAACCGGCAGACAGGGATCCAGGTGAAAAAATAGCTGAACTGAAAAAGACATTCCTTGATTTTTCACGTCAATTGAAATCCCCTGACTTCGTTGTACCAGAAGAAGGTCCTTATGAAAAACAAGCCGCCATCGCAGAGCTGAATAAATCTGTAAAACTCCTGATCGAAAATACAAACCAGGCAGATTTAACGGACCTGGTAGATAACCTGCCGCTTGGGCCCATAACTAAATTGGAGATACTTCATTTTGTTTTATATCATCTGCAACGGCATTTGCACCAGTTGAAAAAAATTTCTGTTGCGCTAAAAAATAAATAGCCCTGCAGGGCATGTTCTTATCGCCGAAAGACCAACTTATGCAAGGCCCATCAGGTAAGGCGGATACCCAGGAATATACTGCTCCGGTTCTTCTACGTATTACTATCCAAAAAATTGCTAACCTTGAATTGAACGTTAGATATTTTTTAAACTTTTGTATGCGGTTTGTGCCATGCAGTAACCATAAACTTATTCGTGATGGTTGTTGCTATGAAGAATTCCGGATATTTATGAAAAGGGAAAGGGAATGGTTTTAAACTGAATAACCGGTAAGCGATTAAAGCGAGCAAGGAAAAAGGAAGTTGACTGATATCGGATTTCTCCCGTTAACTATCGGGATGGTCTTACAAAGGATTGGATAGGACTTGTTTTTAAAAGGATATTTGGATGGATTGACTTATCGATCATCAATCAACTTCTACCACAAATGTATTGGAAGGACGTTATACAACCCTAGAGTAGAAACTCGCTATTTTCTATCGTAAATCTCCGTAACTATCGATTTTTCAGGCATAAAATTATGCTTGAAATCCTACAATTGATATTTATCAAATAATTTTGTCTTGGTTTTTCATAGGATATTGGATTTTTATAACGGGGTGAATGTCTATTCTGCCCCTTTTTCATTTCCAGCCCTTGAGATGTCGGGAAAGTAAAGACTGATTCTTAACCGTTCACCCCTTCGCGTTCTTTGCTTCTTTACGCCCGTTGCGTGAAACTTGTTTATCGAACTCGGCATGCTTCTTTTTTAATCCTAGGCTGACGAAATAATTTATCTCTTTGCGTCCTCTGCATCTCTGCGCCCTTTGCGTGAAACTTTGCGCTTTGCGTGAAATATTCATTAGAAAGTAAAGATTGATTCTTAACAGTTCATCCCTTCGCGTTCTTTGCTTCTTTGCGCCCGTTGCGTGAAACTTGTTTATCGAACTCGGCATGCTTCTTTTTTAATCCTAGGCTGACGAAATAATTTATCTCTTTGCGTTCTCTGCATCTCTGCGCCCTTTGCGTGAAACTTTGCGCTTTGCGTGAAATATTCATTAGAAAGTAAAGATTGATTCTTAACAGTTCATTTCTCCGCGTACTTTGCTTCTTTGCGCTCTTTGCGCGAAACTTTGCGCACTTTGCGTGAAATATCTTGCAAAAGCAACTGAGCTTAGTTCCAGTAGCATCTCCTGGCTTCGCTGGCATACAATTTATATGGGATAACATGTAATAATTATTTATTAATAATTCATAAAAATAATGTTATGCTACGCTGGGCAGTTATCTTTCTGGTTATTGCTATTATCGCTGGTATTTTTGGATTTACGGGAATTTCCGCAGCTTCTGCGTCAATTGCAAAGACCATTTTTTATATCTTTCTCGTTCTCTGTATTCTTGGATTCATACTGGGATATACAATTTTTAAAGGAAAATAAAATACGAAGCGGCTTTGCGGGAAAGCACCGGTTGCAGATAATCCTTACAGGCCTTTAATACCTGCTTGACTATTACATGAATTTCCAATCTGTGGAGAGCCTTACACAGATGCCCGCAAACAGGACGTTAGTGAGATTATTCGGAAAAAGGAAAGGATTTAGTCCATTGATCCTGGATTATTTTAAAAATCCGGCAGGAGATAATTCACCCAGGACATTTATCGAAAACAAATCGAATTTTCAGTTTAGTTTTTATAAATATTGCGCAGCTATGCGTTTGTTGAATTTCTTCAAGGCCCCCACCCCTTCATTCCATGGGTTTACCAATGATAAAAAGTTTGATGGATTGTATCCTGCTCATATCAGCATCCTGTCCGGGCGACACTGGACGCCATTGCAGGTTGCCTACGCCACGGCAAAATTTCTGGCAGTTGAAAATAACGCAAAGATTCTCGATATTGGAAGTGGTGTCGGAAAATTTTGCCTGGCTGCCGCTATCGATCACCCGGGCTGCTATTACTATGTTATAGAACAACGGCTAAGACTACTTGATTATGCAGAAAAAGCCAAACACTCGTTGGCCCTCCAAAACGTATTCTTTATCCATGGAAACATCACCCAAATCGATTTCGGCAATTTCGATCACTTCTATTTTTTTAATTCTTTTTATGAACACCTGGAAGTTGCCGATAAAATTGACCTCGAAATTGATTTTTCACAAGAACTCTATGACCATTATAGCAGTTATCTCTATCAGCAATTAGCGAAATTGTCACCGGGCACCAGGCTGGTAACTTATCATGGGCGGGAAAATCAAATTCCACCAGATTATATCCTGACAGAGAGCTCTTTTAATAACCTGCTGAAATGCTGGATAAAAAAATAGGCTTTAAGAAAAGCTTCGAGCTGTGAGCTGCAAGCTTCTAGACCTACAGTTCGGTAACATAAGAAAAGCTGTGAGCTGCGAGCTGCAAGCTTCTAGACCTATAGTTCGGTAACATAAGAAAAGCTGCGAGCTATGAGCTGCAAGCTGCAAGACCTATAGTTCGTAACTTACTTCAGTCTCGCAGCTCATAGCTAGCAGCTTACAGCTTTCTTAGAAACCATACACTGGTCTGAAAAATTACATAACACTTCAAGTTGCCGGCTTAATTCGTGACCAGTATCGGTCAACGTATATTCTACCCTGGGCGGAATTTCAATAAAAGATTCTTTAGAGATGAGTTTATATTCTTCCAGCAATCTCAGCCGGTCTGCAAGAATATTATCACTAATGTGTCTGAGTTCTTCCTTCAACGTGGTAAAGCGGTTATTTCCTTCTTCAATACCAAAAAGAATTTCTGTGATCCATCTTTTGCTTAGCAAATTGATCAATTCATTGAGAGAACATCTTTCTTCAAGGAAAATCTGGTTGGAGTAATTGGTTGAACTTGTTTTTCTGCCAGTCATAACTCTTAATTTAATGAGTAACTACTAATGGGGTTAGTTCTTGGTAGCTTTCGGCAATCACAGTTCCTTTGTAACTGCAAAATGAGGGTTCGCCTGGCAAGTATCAAAATGAAAAAGTTTTACAAAAATAAACAAAAACGCTGACTAAAATTAAAACGGTTACCATGGAATATAGAAAATTAGGAAATTCAACTCTCAACGCTTCTTCGATTTGTTTTGGCGCCTGGGCAGCAGGCGGCTGGATGTGGGGCGGCACCGAACGAAATGCGGCCATTAAAGCGATCCGGGCAGCTTATGATTTGGGAATCAGTTCCATCGATACAGCCCCTATCTATGGACAGGGCAACAGCGAAGAAATTGTAGGTGAAGCCATAAAAGATCTTCCCCGGGACAAAGTGCAGATTTTGACCAAGTATGGTATGCGCTGGGATTTGGCTAAGGGCGATTTTGCTTTTCATAGTGCGGATACCAAAGGAAAAGAAATAGATATTTATAAA
>JAOQAL010000303.1 GCA_025963615.1 Chitinophagaceae bacterium
CTTCATGATTTCAGTCAGGAAATTAGTTAAATCCTTTCCTTCGTGGTTGAATGTTAGGCACCCTCTCGCGCCGTTATGTAAGGCTCTCGTAACGAGGTGCGGGGTTATTAGCCGGTGGTAAATATAAACCGGGGCGATTTTCTTTTTTTGAATAGACATAATTCGTCGCAGGCATTCCAACCCTGTCATATCTTCCAATTGAAAATTGATTAGAACTATAGAAGGGTTGATCTTGCGGTACATCCGTAAACCCTCTTTACAACTGTGTGCAGTAAGAAGACGGAAATTTTTATTTAGCCTTCTGATCGCCAATTCAAAATTGTGTTCGTTTTCAGTGTTGTCGATAACTAAAAAATAATTAAGCATAGGCAAAGTTTAAAGTGTCAGTAAATAGTATGTTCAGGCTATTAACCTGACGTGTCTGATCGGGTACCCGTTAACGCTGAGAAACTGAAGATGAATATGTATTGATCAATGCCCTTGCTGCCGGGAGCAGCAGTACAACTATTCTGAAAAAGTCATGCCAGCTCCCGGATAAGGATTTTTGAGGAACACTGTGGAATTACGGCATGGAATAGCCGGTCCGAAATTTGGACTAGTCAGTTTCCAGGCTTTGAAACACTAAGAAAGAAAAGAAATTAAATGAGTTTGGACTGTTGAACATGAAAAAACAAAGTGCAGGCATTTTAGTATTTAGATATGCGGCCACAGGGATCGGCTTTTGCCTTGGTCACCCCGGGGGGCCTTTTTATAGTAAAAAGGATGATGGCTACTGGACTATTTTCAAAGGTGAATTTGATTCAGGTGAAGACGGTCTTGAGGCCGCAAAAAGAGAGTTTACAGAGGAAACAGGATTGGAGATCAACGGGACTTTTACGCCCTTGTCGCCCGTGACATTAAAAAGTGGAAAGATCATTTATGCCTGGGCAGTAGAAAATAATTTAGAGACAGAACGGGTCAAAAGCAATTCCTTTTCAATCGAATGGCCACCCCGGTCCGGCAAAATGGAAAGTTATCCGGAAATAGATAAAGTATCCTGGTTTGATTTTTCCACCGCTTGTATTAAAATACACCCATCACAACTTCCGCTATTAAAGGAAATATCAAGTCGGTTAAAACAGTAAACCTGAACGGCCCGCCCGTCTGACGGTTATTGAATTTGCCCAGTCACGAAGGATTAACTACAAACTACAATGATATTCCTGGTGTCCGTGCCTGTGGCTCAAAACAAAAATTAACTAAAATGACTAAGGAATAATTTGTTTTCCGAAAACTGAAGCCCACCTCATTTTATCGAAGGGTTCATTAACTATTGAACTAACAAACTTCTAAACTCTAAGGTCTCCCTGCCTCCGTAATTCAAATCAAAAAAGCTAATAACAATTATAAGTGTAAACTCTTACAATGTTATTAATTCCAAGCATCTCTTAATTGAATGTGGCTGAAAAAGATTATCTTGGAATATAACCTTATCTATATGATTACGAGTTCGCAAAGGGCTGTTTTAAAACTTTTTGGCGCTTCTAAAAAGTTACTGATTGCCGGAAAACTTGATTCCCTTTATCACCTCGCATTTGATAATTCTTTACAGGCAAATATCATCACTATAGTTAATAACCGTAAAATAATAACAGCTAACAAGGCGGCTTGCAAATTGCTTGGTTATTCAAAAAAGGAACTAATATCCAAAAGCAGGTCTGCGATATTTAATATAAACGACCGAAGCTTTAGAAAGATGCTGAAGGAGAGATCTGCCGAAGGTCATTCTGCTGCGTGGGTGAGAGTTTTGAAAAAAAACGGAAAGTCAATCATCTGTGAAATTACTTCTGCTACATTTAAAGGGGAAAACGGAATCGAAAAAGCGATTACGACTATCGTAGATATGAGCAAAAGTATTGACCGGCAAAAAAAAATAGATTGTTCAAAGGATAAAATTGTTGCCGGTAATATTGTCATTGCGGAACTAAAGCAGAGAAGGATGGATGTTAAAAGGAATAAACTCATATCCAATTACATTACGCTTGCAAAAACAACCCAGCGAAAAATTGATACGTCAAAAGAAAAAATAGTGGCAGAGAATATTGTCCTTGCTAAGTCAAAACAAAAGAGCATTGATACAAAGAAAGAAAAAGTAATCTTAAGAAATATCACACTGGCCCAGGCAAAATCAGATGCCAGGCAGGCCGAAAACAAAGAGTGGAAGAAATATATTGGCAAAGTATCCTACGATATCATGTGGGACTGGAATATTATTACGAATGAAATTTATGTTGGCGATAGTATTGAAGAAGTGTTCGGCTACAAAGTCCTGAACAACATCTCGACGTATGCGCATTTTATGCGGTGCCTTCTCCCGGCAGAAAGACAGGCTATTGAAAGAAAGATAAACAAATCATTGGCCTCGCATGATAAAAACTGGAATGATTCTTACAACTTCAGACGTTATGATGGTTCGGTGGCATCTACCGTAAGCCGGGCCAGTATTGTCAGGGATGAGACCGGGAAAGCTATCCGCCTGATTGGCGCTATACAGGACGTAAGCAGGTTAAAAGAACTGGAAAAAAACCAGCAAGAACAAATTTTGATAGAGCAAGAACAAAGCGAAGTATTCATACAAGCCGCCAGGCTTTCTTATGATGGCATTTGGGATTGGAACCTGTTAACCGGCGAATTTTTCCTTGGCGACGGATTCGAACGGTTATTTGGTAATACACAGAATAAAAATACCGGAAGCAGAGCCTTAAACTGGGGTAAGTATCTTCATCCTGATGATCAGGAAGCCGTTGAAAAAGGGCTAAAGGACGCTATCGCGTCATCCGCTTCTCATTGGGAAGAGACCTGCAGGTTTATCAGGGCTGATGGATCTGTCGCCAGGGTTTTTGGCAGGGCCAGTATTATCCGGGATCGGAATGGAAAAGCCTGCAGAATGATAGGAGTTATTCACGATCTCAGCCAGCAGGATGAACTGGAAGAAAAACTTGACCGGGTTATTGCTACCAACATTCAGCAGTTTACGGAGTATAAAGAAAATTTTAAACTTTTTTTTAATTCATCATCGGATGTATTGTATGATGTGGACCTGGTAGCCAACCAAATAATAATAAGTGATGCATACGAAAAGGAATTCGGCTACAAGATTACAAGTAATATGACTCCAGCAAAAGATTGGGTAAGTCATATTCACCCGGACGACAAAGAAGAGGTATTGCAGGGCTATTTCCGGGTGCTGGCGTCTGCCAGTACGGAGTGGAAGTGTAACTATCGTTTTTTTAGAGCAGACAATTCCGTTGCTGATATAGCCGGCAGTGGAATTATTCTTAGAAGTGTAGAAGGAAAAGCCTATCGCATAATTGGATCCATGCAGGATATCAGTAAACAAAGAGTGCTTGAAGAACGATTGAAAAACGAAATTAAGCTGAAAGAAAATCAGATCAAAGAAGCCATGAATGAAGCGAAGGCGACCGAAAGATCCGACTTAGGCAAGGAATTGCATGACAATGTAAACCAGCTGCTCGGCGCTTCCAGACTATATCTTGCTATGGCGAAAAAAGGCGGAGTGAACAGCGAAATGTATTTAAGCCGGTCTTCGGACTATACACAGAAAGCTATTGATGAGATCAGGAAGTTAAGTAAAGGGTTGACGACTGACAGTATTAAAGATCTGGGACTCTGTGAAACAATAGAAAAAGTGTGCAGGGATACGATGGAAATAAATCCGGTCATAATTTCCTGCGCATTGGACAATCTTATAGAAGACAGGGTAAATGGAAAATTTAAATTAAATGTTTTCAGGATCGTGCAGGAGCACCTGAATAATATACTAAAACATGCTAAGGCAAGAAAGACATCTATCAGGCTTACACAAAATAAAAAGGCCATCACCCTGTTGATAGCAGACGATGGGATAGGTTTCGATACCCATAAAAAACAAAATGGTATTGGTATCATTAATATCAAGAGCCGGGCAGCGGCTTATAATGGAATTGCTGAGTTCATTTCACAACCTGGTCAGGGTTGTAAATTATCCGTAAAATTTCCGGTTATAAATGAATTGTTGAAAATGGATTTGAAAACGAAGGTCGCGGTATAGATTCCTTATGATCACATAATTATGTTTTAGATAAGCTGTATTGCGAACGTAAAACACTTTTCATAATAGCTTATAGCTTCTTACTGGTGGGTTATAAATAAATTTTACCGGGAGTGAAACTTTACATTAAGTATATGGTAAGCATCCGCTGCAAAATGGTTGTAAAGACTGAACTGGATACGCTCGGGTTGCATTATGGTGTGGTGGATTTAGGGGAGGTGCAGATAGAAGAGGATATTACTGATGAACAGCGCAGCCAGTTGAAAGCTGCTTTATTGAAATCGGGGCTTGAATTGATGGACGACAAAAGGGCCGTGCTGATTGAAAAAATAAAAAATATCATCGTGGAAATGGTACATTATACAGACGAATTGCCCCAAATAAAAAATTCTGACTACCTAAGCGGCAAACTCCTTCATGACTACACTTACTTGTCAAACCTTTTTTCAGAGGCAACCGGCATCACGATTGA
>JAOQAL010000310.1 GCA_025963615.1 Chitinophagaceae bacterium
GAATCAGTAGGATACATTCATCAGGCCTTGATTAACAAAATCTTTAGCAAATTCTGATACTTTAACAATAACATTTTGATATATCTTTGTTGGGATTTTTTCCAATGAGTGTAATTGCTTAGTGAGTACAAGAATTAATACTAATCATCCTATTTTGTAATGAGAAATTTATCATACTGATTGGTTAATTTACCTGTTGGAAATCGTAAATTTAAAAATTATAATCATTAGCGATTTTGTGATAATTATTATAAAATCGCTAAGATCTGAGTTTAATACCCATGAAAATTAAGGCCATCCACTCACTGGTTATACAAGACAATCCCGGAGATTACCAGTCACTGCAGGAATACCTGCAGATGGGTCAACTGCCGGTTGAAAAAATTATTCATGCTGACAGCATATCAGAAGATCCTCCGTTCATAAATGATAACAACTTCGACAATCCCTTACTCAACCTTACGCGGCCCGGTAGCGCTGGCATTGAGTCTGTTATTGTATTAAACCGGTTGTTGCTTCATACACCTATTGTTGTATTTTCAGGTTCCGAAGCAAGTGAAATAGCCGTCGAATTCATTTCAGTCGGTGCGCAGGATTACCTTGCGAAAGGAGAATACGATGAAAAACTGCTACCCAAAACTATCCAATACGGCATTGCAAGGAATAAACTGCTTAAAAAAATAAAGGAAAGAAATGAATGGGGTGAAAATATAAGGGCGCACGAAAAAGAAAGAAATAAACTCGGTAAAGAATTACTTGATAACATGAACCAGATACTGGTTACCGCATAACCGAAGGGCCGAAGCTGCAGTTGAACTATAATATAGACAGCGGTTCTGGCATTGACAATAAAAGGTTCTGGTATTGATAATAAAAAGGAAAGGATGTTTTACGGAATAGTTCAGGCAAAAATGAATAATATCCGTCAATACGCCCAGGCCAAAACAGCGGTCATTGTAAGAAGCGATACGGGTAAATGTCTATTTGAGTATTGCAGACGATGGCGTAGAATTTGATATTGCTAAAAAAGATAAAGACATTGGATCACGAAACATGAGAAATGCTGTGGAATTCTATTCCGGCAATGTGAGTATCAAATTCTTTAGCCGGCCAGACCGTACACTTGAAATGACTGTTCCTTAATAAAAATTAAATTTGGTAAGATGAAAAAAATTGAAGTGATCGTGGTTGAAGATCATAAATTAGTAAGAGAAATGTGGATCAGGTCGCTGGCAGCAAACAGCGACATGGAGGTGGTGGGTGAGAGTGGCCTATTTGATGAGGCTATCGAAATGATAAAAGACAAAAGGCCGGATATTGTACTACTGGATATTAACCTGCCGCCGGCGTCGGGATTTGACGCGGTACCACTGATCCGCGAATATTCACCCAATACAAAAATTATAATAGTTTCCATGCATAACCAGCCGTCTTATTGCAAAAAAATGCTGGGCCTGGGAGCCATGGGATATGTGACTAAAAATTCATCTCAGAAAGAACTGTTCAAGGCGATTGAAGAAGTAATGCAAGGCAAAACATTTGTTTGTAATGAAATAAAAGATATATTATTAAACCTGGAGATGGCCGATGAGCCAAGTGGCATAAAAGAGCTTACCTCACGCGAAATAGAAATTATCAAACTCCTGAAAGAAGGTTTAACATCTAAAGAGATCGCAGTAAAATTTAATCGTTCGTTTAAAACGGTGGAGGTACACCGTCATAATATCCTTAAAAAGCTGAAACTAAATAATACGGCGTCTCTTATTCAGTTTGTCAATTCAACAAATCTTTCCTTTTCATAATTAAACTCATAAGGATTACACGCTCACCTGTTATTACGTTGACGAATATCAATAAGAAAAGCTTCGAGCTGTGAGCTGCAAGCTTCAAGACCTGCAGTTCTGAGACTTACTTCAGTCTCGCAGCTCATCGCTCGCCGCTCACAGCTTCTTCGGGGCAGACCCCGGGAATTAGAAAGAAGAAGTCGATTATTTTCAGCTCGCAGCTTCCTCGTTAGTTCTGTAACTGACTTCAGTCTCGTAGCTCATCGCTCGCCGCTCGCAGCTTCTTCGAAACACCACCTGGGGATTAAGTATAATTTGTAATCAATCCTCCGCGTGTCCTATTAATCATCTTTTATTTATGCAGTGCGTTGGTTTTATTCTTTAAAAGTGATTTCTTCTTTTTTATATTTTGTTGTTTCAGCTTCAGATAAAGCTGTTGTATCTCACGGATAAGTTGCTGCTTTTGTTGAAGCAATAATTGCTGCTCATCAATAAGCTGTTTCATCCGCTGTGTTAAGTATTGGTGTTTTTGTTCAATTGACTGAAATTGCTCAATGAGTTGCTTCCGGTTAACGGATTGCTGCGCAGGTTCATTCACCGGAGATTGCAGATCCGGTGCGGAATTAAATTTCTTATCAAAGACTTTCGTTGGCGTTGGTTGGATTACTATCGGTTTCTTTTTATCTCCTGCATTTGACGTAGAATTTTTTCGAATGGCAGGTTGCTGCACCTTCTTCCGTTCATCCGGCTGAAACCTCAGATCAGATACTGAATCAACTGTCTTTTCAATAACTTTTTTTGATGGTAGCCCGGTCACATTCGGTTGCTTAATATCTTTTGAGGCCAATGGAGAAGTCTTTCGAATAGCAGGATGCTGCCTATCATGCTGTTCATCCGGCTGAGACGGTAAATCAGTTATAGAATCAGGGTTCTTTTTAGTAGCTTTTTTTGATTTTAGCTGAATTCCGGTCTGTTCCTTGTTTTCAGAGGCAGATGGAGAATTCTTTCTTATAACGGATTGCTGTTGTTTTTGGATAGGAGCTGGTTGCTTGTCTGCAATTCCTGTCTGCTGACCTGTACTATCTGAAAGAGACTGCATCGTAAATTCAAAACCATCCGCCACTACGCCTTCTTCATTCCCTTCAATGCTAAAGGATAATGTCTTGGGAAAAGAGACTAAATTCAATATCCGCAATTGCGCTGTATCAATACTGGTAGTAAAAGAACCTGGCGCGAGACCGAAAAAACTAAAGTAGCCATCAACTTCCGAAAGTGTTCGTCCGACAAACACATGATTACTATCGTAAATATTTACCAGGATCCGGCTAATGCCATTCAACCTGTTATCTTTTTTGAGATATATCATTCCCGAAACTTCACCCACCACGGTTACAGGAACTTCTATCATTTTAAAATGATCAGGTTCGATAGTCACCCGAATGGTTGGCTTTAGTATTTGCCAGGCAATTTTATCAAAACTGTTCTTATCAAGCTCAATAAAATAATCGGTATAAGCTTCCAGCCCAACTACCCGGGTGGAACCATCCTTACTGTCCTGTTCAACCCGGCCACCATTGATACGGAATTTTAATCCTGGAACGCTGGGTTCATTCAGATCCCGGCGTCCATTCCGGTTCAGATCCAGAAAAGCGGCAACGATTAAGCCCCCTTTGCCCACATTGGTTTGATCATTGGCGCCCAGCCAATGCGTTTTGCCATTATACAGAAGCCCGCCTCTGGCCGTTTGAACCGTCGTAGTAGTCTGATTGCCCCGCATTACAGAAAATGATGTTTGGGCAAACGAAAAATTCAGCCGCAATCCAAAAGTAAAAAAGCTGGCCTTGGTGATTATGTTTTTTTCGTAAGAAACATTCGCAAAGCTGCTTCTACCAATTCTTTTTTCAACTTCAGCTTTAATCATACTGAAATTTTTTTGCTTGTATTCATATTGAATATGCGGAGTAAATCTCAACGACATCGGAAGATGAAATGTTACCGAAAGATTACTCCGCAAATAGGGATGTGCGGGGTCGGCGAATAATGCATAGGTAGTGAAATTTGAACTGATACCGGAAACAACTGCAGAAACTAAAAATTCTGCATTGGCGTATTTGGACTTTGGAACAATAAACTGGTTATAGGAAAGACGGGAAAATCCGCTGAACTTTTTTCCATGGAATGGTACCGACAGAACAGCTTTCCTTTCTTCCAGGTAATTGAATTGGATGGCAGTCTGACCCGCTGCATACTTTGAGTAATTCAGGTCGAGTTGAATATCATATGGCAGGCGGTAATTAACCGTTCCTTTACTTCGTACGCCGTGAACATATTCCCCCGACACCATCAGGTGAGAATTGAATTGAATAGAAGTATTTATGAAAGGCATGATCTTACCCAGATTAACGGAGGAAAGATACTCTGTGCCTCCGCCAATCGTGATTCGCCTGCTTAGCCCATAATTAAAATTTGCCCTGGAGAAAACGCTTTTCTGAGCATCGTCCAATAAGCCCCCGCTCACATTATATTCAAATTGGCGGGCTGGAAGGAAATTAAATGGTATACTGATATTTTGTTCTTTTGTAAGTTCTTCGCCCCAGGGTCCATAAATACGAAGTTTAATTACAGAGTTACCATATACCAGGGGTACGTCAAAAGTATAAAAGCCGGAAGCGTCCGCTTTTACATAATTAACCATTACATTATTTACATACAATTCAACCGTCCATCCGGGTTCGGTCGTGTTACTGATCCGGTAAGTACCGAATGATCGCCGGTAAGTAGTGGGCGTATTGGTAAATTGAAGACCGGTAACAGGGGCATAAATAGTTGACGTGGATGGCATGAATAGTCGCCCGGCAGTTATTTGTCTTAAAGCTGAATGACCATTGTTTACATATCTCCACTTATAGAATTGATCCTTTCTTTTAAAAGGATCATCACTGGTATAATTTAAATTGACGGTTGTTTCACCACCCGCAATCATGGCACCAAGGGTAAGATTAGCCCTTGTATTATTCTTTTGTTTCGTTGCCTGCATTGTGGTGACAGACCAATCAGCAATACCCAAATTAAACAATGGAAAATTTTGCCTAATGGTTGTGTCCGCCTTCTTTTCCCCTTTAAGCTTACTGGTATTTTTACGCATCTGCTCCTGTTCCATTTCACGAATGGCCGGAAGCTCTATTTTAGTTTTCAGTGTAACCGAAAGATTGCGAAAATTAAATACGCATTCCAGGCCAAAAACCTCGTCAAAATAGTTTGATTTCACATACAGGTTGGTTTCTGTACGAATCAGATCGGTTGATTTAAGGCTAAACATTTTTCCCTGGTATACGATTCGGTCATTCACCTTATCAAACAGGTACGGGGCTTTTGGATTAATGAAGAATCCTGAGACGGAATCAAAGTCGGCAGAAACAGAATTTTTAATCTTTAAAAAATCGAATAGTTCCTTCACCGGTAAATAGGCTTCCTGTTTGTTGACGATGGCGGGAAGCTCCACGCTACCGATGCGTTGAACATTTAATTGGATAGAAATTTCCTCATAGCTATTTTATTCCTGGCTATATCCTTCCACCGGAATAACATGAATAAACAGTAAGAAAGCGCTAACTAAACGCCAGGTTATAAGACTCCCGACCCTGTAAATTTTGGATTGAAGATATCTTAGTAGGATTGTCATGGATATTGGGCGATCGGTTTCTATTCATTATTAAAAGTGATATAGAAAGTTCCGCTGTAGTTACCAGGCGGAGAAGAAGCAGTATTTCCAATCGTGAGTACTCCGCCAATGTTTATCTGGGTTCGGCCAGGCGGGGCCACTGCATTGATGAAAGGAGAGCCAGGATCTGAGGAACCAATATGCAAAGACATAGTACCACCATTACTCCCCGTTAGGGTGGCATCGGGTCCATTTAAGATAGATACAATAGTATTAACAGAGGCTTCTACGTCAAAAATCGCCTGAAAATATTGGATGCCCAGGTTTAAGGGAACTACATTACCGGTTGCAGTTCGGGAACCACTGCTTGCAATAATTACAGATCCGCCGCTGCTTCCCTGGGAAAAAGCTCCAAAGCTCATATTCTGCACGGTAGTTACAGAGATCACCTGCGATGCAGCAGACAAACAGATAAAACACAATAGAAGGAAGCAACCTGTTTTTGCAGGCTTTTTCCATTTTGGTTGTATCGTATCAGTGTTTTTCATATCCCGTCTAAACTATTTAATGAGTTCTAAGCCCGGTTAGTGACTGTTAAAATTGCTAGTCCAATAAAATTTGCTCCTGTGCAACTTTTATTGTTCTGGCGGAAAGATCAGTAAATACGATATGGAGCGATCCTTTATGATAATCTATTTCAGGATTTTTATCCAGTGATAAGCGAAGATGTCTGCGTGTATTGGGAGTATACACGGACAGACCTTTTACCAGACCTACCCGCGTTGTTTTTCCCTGCAATGAGATATAATCAAATGACACGTCACCGTAAACTGACATATTTCCGCTACGGTTAATATCCATGGTAATTGTTGGTGTCGAATCTTTTTGTAATTGAAAAGATATTTTTGAAAGACTCATATCCATAGTGGATTCACCTACTCTTATGATAATTGGTATCGAGATACCAAAAACGGGTACCAGGCGAACCGAGATGGCCGATGTATCCCTGGTGGCTTTTTCTTGGCCAAGCGGATCTTTTTCAAGTTCCGCCCTGAAATAAAGATGTGACCGGTATTCACCAGGCTCCAGCTCATTGACTTTAGCTAGCTGGATTTTCACTGTTTGTGCTTCGTTGGGTGCCAGTACAACATTTCGTGGAAAAAAGCGAAAGTTTTTATCGGCGAAATGCTGAGATGAATCAGGTTGGCTGATGGTTTCAAAGCTGCCGTCATCCCTCATCCTTATTTGCACGATGGAAATAACATACCGCGCGGTGTCTTTTCCACTATTAGATAAGCTAAGCTCCTGCGATCTTTTTGGACCTTCAAAAACTACTCTTTTAGGATATATCAATAAATTACCCTGGGCCATTGATCTTGTTGGTAAGAATAATAAACAAACAAAAAAACAAGATAATAAAATACTTATGGTAAGCTTTCTCGTAACGAGAATCATAATGATCGTTTTAGGAGTAAATTCAATATATAATTAAAAAAACGCTGATCAGGCCAGCGTTTTTTTAATTATATAGTTAAGATAATTTTAGTTGTAATTGACTGTTACAAATAAACCGCTTGCATTACTATAAGTTCCTGCCACAGCATTAGCCGGTACATTTAAAGTAGCTTTTACTTTGATCGTTGCGCTACCTGAAACCAGACTGCTTGATGTGCCGAGATCAGCTACAAAATTGTCCACGGTCATGGATCCGGAAACCGATCCGTTCAGCGTAATGGCTGTAGATGGGATAGAGATGTCAAAACCACTGGTGGTTTCACCAGTAACTGTGAATTCAGCAGTAGTTTCTGCAGCACTACCGGCAAGCAAGCTGGCTCCGCCTGTTGTAGTACGGCCATTGGCGTAATCTAATAATACAGTACCTAACGTACCACTCGCTGCCACCGTACCGAAATTCATGTCGGATACTTTTGCAATAGAAATTGGTGTTACAAGTACGGCTGTTGTACTGGCTGTAGCAGTTGATTGAGCGAAAGTACTTGCGGAGAATGCAATCATCACAATGGCGATTGCGTAAAATTTGGTTTTCATTTTAATTGGGTTTTTTAATTTTAAATTGTTATACTAACGGGACAAACGTAGATCACCACTATCGTTTATACAAGTCTTAAATTAGCTTAATTTACTTTTTAAGTAGTAATCCCTAAGCCGGTTTTAATACATACTTATAGTTGCTAAGCAAAAAACAATAAATTCGGCAGAATCCCAGGCCCTAACAGCATCAACGGAGGTAGATATCCCTACTTCCTGACACAGATACGCAGTATTACAATCACAACAAACGTCAAAATTTAGGCGGCATGCCCACGAACTTTTTCATTTTGTTATTTAATATTTTCTTCGTAATCCCCAATATTACTTGTCGTCCCGACAAGAACCAATAAACTATGTTTTCTACTGTGCCTATGTGGTTCCTGTTTACTGCCCAACACATAAACTAAAAATAATAACAGGAAGAACCAATAAACTATGTTTTCTACTATGCCTTATGTCTAAAGATAAAGCTGGTTATCATCCAAAAATAAAAAGGCTGTCTCAACAGCGTGATTTTAAATCCCGCAGAGATGTTGAGAAAGTAAAGATTGATTCTTAACAGTTCATCTCTTTGCGTTCTTTGCTTCTTGGCGCCCTTTGCGTGAAATATTCATTTTGAGATAACCTCTCCATTTTTGGAAATGTTTATTTCTTCATCAAGGTCTCAACAATATACATGGCGAC
>JAOQAL010000318.1 GCA_025963615.1 Chitinophagaceae bacterium
ACCTGCTGCATTCCTGATGACGCCTGATGCATAAACATGATCAAAAGAGTCGACCAGTATGGCTGTTATTGGACCATTCGCATTCAAGGCATTTTTACCCCGTCCCAGTTCCTGCCACCTTTTACCATCGTAGCGGCTAACATAAAAAGAAATTACCACATTATTGGTAAATGAGCCAGCAGCATATAAATTCCCTTTACTATCTTCGGCTATAGCATGCGCAGGAGCATTAGCCCTCAGGTTACTGAGAAGATGATCCATAGGCCTCCACTTCGCACCATCCCAGGACGAGACCAGGAATTGGGGGTTAAGGCCTTTTATCGCCTGGGCGGTATAGATATTTCCCTGAACATCGGCGTGCAGAAAATAAATAATTCCTTCATCTGAATTATCAACCCTGAAATTTTCCAATTGCAGCCATTTTTGCCCATCCCACCTGTATATCCATCGGCGCCCATCCTTATCACTTAAAAACCCACCGGCATATACACTTCCGTCCTTATCAACTGCAAGCGAATTAAAATAGCCGTTTGCCTCTAACGGGGTGTTCATGTCCCCTACTTCCGCCCAGCGGTTCCCGTCCCATTCCGCAACGTATTTAGATCCGCCGACTTTGCTGAAATGACCGGCCGCATACAGCTTCCCCTTATCTGCAACAATAGTTTTGACAACGCCTTTAGCGTTTAAGGCACCGAGTTCAGACCAGCCTTGCCCATCCCATTTAGCGATATAATTAAATCCCGAAGCATTTGTAAATGTGCCTCCTGCATAAATATTCCCCGACCTGTCCGTAGCAAGGCAGGATATGCCTTCATTAGCCTTTAAGCCGCCAGAATTACCACTTAGCTCAACCCACTCCAAACCGTTCCAGCGAGCAACATAATATTCGCCATCCGCATTGGTAAAATCACCTGCGGCATATACGTATCCGGCTTTATCAGTGATCAGCGAAAAAATTGGCTTATCGACGTACAGGTGACTTGATGATGTTCCTAACTCAGACCATTTCTTTCCATCCCAGTGACTGACAAAAAACATTCCTTCCGCATTGACAAAATTACCAGTTGCGTAGAGATTGCCTAAGCTGTCACAAGCTATACTATAGATATCGCCGTTTGCCTGCATGGCGTTCTGGCCTTTTCCAACCTGTTCCCAATCCATGCCATTCCATTTTGCGACATAACGCTTATTATGCTTGTCACTAAACGCACCGGCACAAAACAAATCGCTATCGTTGGAAGCCATACAGAAAATATGAGAATTAAACACCTGGTCGTTGATCTCCGAGCCCAACACTTCCCATGTCTGTGCAAAAGCACTGGGCGCAGCCCATAAAGCGCATAAACCAATCGCGATGGATCTTATATATGTTGAAAAAAACATTCTCATTTCAGTATTTTTAAATTCCCCTTGGCATTCAGGACTACATTGTAATTGCCCGAACTGGCATCACAAGCATTAAAATTAAACGATACCAAATCATATTGATTTGAAATGGCTTGGTATTTCAGGTAATTAACAGGCACTTCCGAGGTGCAGATGTAAAGCACCGGCCCGGAAGCCTTGTCAGGCCAAAGCGTACAATTTACATGTACCTCATTACTTTTCAAGGTATTGGGCGTACTGTTCATATAAAAGAATCCGGGTCTGGCCGTTTTATCCGGCAGATAAATCTCCAGGGACCCCTTTTCTCCGCTTACCTGCTCGGTCAGTACAAAACTCAAATGAAATTGCGCTGAATCTTCCCTGTGCAAGTTAGAAAACTCCGCATGGTATTTTTTGGTGACAGGGTTCCCGACAAAACGGATATTCAATACCCGGTCCGATTCGGGTTCATCGGCGATATCATAGTTTACCTTACTGACCGGGATCAATCTGTCATTGTCATATTTATTGCAAGCGCATATCGACACGAGCATCAGAAACAAAAAATATTTATAAGACATATCCTAATCCCATATTAAATTGTAAAACCTTATAATTATTGATATAGGTCTTTGCTTCGGAAATCACGCGTTTTGAAAAATCTGTACCCCCGGTTTGAAAAGTCATTGGTACATTCAGTATAAATGAATAGGTCAGCATTAGCCTGTCACTGAATAACCGGGTCGTCTTCCCCAATTCCAGCGCAAAGTTGAGTTGCTTGAAATTGGCTATTTTTGTTTGCTTGATCTTATATTCCCTGTAATTGACATTATCAAATGCTTTGGTGAAAATATAATCATCACTCAGCGACAGGTTATAATTTGAAACACCAAATCGCCAGCTGGAAAAAAAACCAAAGGGCGGTAAATGCCATTTTCGGGAATAACGTTTTATATAAATATAAGCGGAAGATTCTGAGATACTGATTTTACCGGAACCGAAGTCCATTCCTATAGCCTGACCGTTCAGGTCAACCTGGCTGCTCGTGCCCGGTTCAAAATATTGCCGCCCATCGTATAAGACAAACGTATTGGCTGTAATGGCAGCTCCCACCATACGGTATGTACTGATCATATGTTCATATGACATTTGCAGATTGATGCCTTTTTTAAAACCCTTCATGGAAATATCATCCGGATTTCGTTTTTCCAAATCGCCGTAATAACCTGTACTTGAAATAAAAACGATATTTTTACGACCAAAGAAGCCAGCAGTGTTCTGTGCCCTTAAGTTCCCAAAAGAATAAATACAAAACAGCGCCAGATAAACCTTATTCACTAATCCCATATTTTCTTTTCAATTTATTGATCCTGTCCGGGCTTTGTTTTACCTGGTGTAAAATATCATAGATCATCATTCTTGTATAGACGCTATCCGGTTTGCCACGCTTGAGTTCTTTCTCATATATAAATTTGCTTCCACCGCTTTTCAGGTCAAACAAGATAAAGACCACTTCCAGCGTTTTATTCACGTTAATCACATAACAAAACCCGATATACCCGTATTTATTGGCAAATTTCTCCATAT
>JAOQAL010000460.1 GCA_025963615.1 Chitinophagaceae bacterium
TCATTATATCATTGTATGTGAATTTTAAAGTAAGCGCCTGCACTTCTTCGGGTACGCCGCGTGTAACAACGGTTGATCCGATGAACCAGTCATGAATAGCATTGAACGCGTCTTCGGCGCACCGTGCCACATACTTTTTCCCTGTATAAGCGCGTGCCAGTTTTACCGCGCCTGTAACGGCATCAGATCCATGTTTTCCGAATTTTACCATTTCGGCAGAAGGGATCAGGTTCACGAGTAACTCTGCCAGTTCGCCTTCTATCAAAGAAGGACGGCAAAAATTTACACCTCGGATTAATTCCCTTCTCACCGCTTCAAGCACAGGTTCATATGCATGGCCCATAATAGTGGTGCCTAATGACATTGTCATGTCTGTAAATTCGTTCCCATCAACATCCCATAATTTACAGCCTAATCCTTTTTCAATGATCTTAGGGGCGTTTGCAGGAAACTGATCATCGCCTTTACTGTACGTATGTGCGCCCCCAGGAATTAAGCGGTTGGCTTTTTCAGACAATACAAGGTTGTTTGCATTTGAAACTTTGTTCTTATTCATTATCCTATATCGTTTAAAATACTATTCACCAGTTATATGGGTATAAAAGTTCAGTTTCTTTTACCCTGATCAAGTCAACCAGTTTACCAAGTTCTGCCGGCAAACTTGTGCCAATCGATGCAAGATTATTCATTAGCTGCTGCTTATTATCAATCCCGATAATAATATCGTCAATTTCCAACCGGCTATTTACATATTGCAGGCACAAAGATTCCATTGATAAATTATATTGCAGGGCTATGGATTTCAATTCCTGCAAATAAGGTTTCAATGGATAGAGTTTAACAGGTAGGTTATCAGCATCCATAAAAAAAAGGCCTTGCAAAAAAACAGATCTTGCCTGGATACGTTTTTGCTTTTCTCTTGCCCGTTGTAAATAAATATGTCTTTGAAAATAATTATCCAGCAGGTTAAAGGGCAGCTGGATCACATCTATATCCGGATCATTTATGGCCACTTCAAATTCGTTGTTTGTATAAACCGAAAGGCCAACCGATCTGATAAGTTTAGCTGTTTTCATTTTATTCAATCCTTTGGCGAGGTGTGGGCTAGCCTTGTATTTACTGAAAGTGTGATAAAAATATGTTTCCACCGTTTTAATGCCAAGTTTAACAAGATTATCTTCAAGTTCTGCTTCGATAGCAGGAATGGTTAATCCAATGAATTTGGTATTGATATCAAAATGTGCTCCCGTACTTCGATGAAACGATCCGATATGCTCTATTGCGTCACCATATATTGCTGCTGTATCCAGTGTATGGATTCCTGAAGTATAAGCCACAGCCAGTATCTCCGCAATCTTCTCTTCCGGTAGCTTCCCTGATGGATTATTGATCCCGTAATCCAATCCAAATTGAACTGTGCCGAGAATAATATTCGCCATTACTTACGCAGCGGTTTTATGTGTTGCTTCTTAAAACGAAGAATGGGTTGCTCTATCAATTTGTAACAAAGGAATGCCACAAACACCGTTGCGGCTATTGCATATAAAATATTATATTCAAGGAAAGGAATATATTTTATGAGAAAGGGGTGCCAAGCGTAAATTCCGTATGAGATAATGCCAAGGAAAGAAAAGAAATTGATGGTCAAATTCCTCTTTCCCGTTGTTCCTTCCTTCAACTCTGCGTGTAGCAGTATTGACAAAAAAATGGCAACGTCTATCAAAATCGTACCAAGTGTCCAATAAAACTTTATCGAATATCCGTATAAATAATTGGTGAAGAAAATGATCGAAAGAAGGGTGGCAACCAATAGATATTTATTGATTTTAATACCCTTATTATTTATTACCAATTTGCAACCAATCATACCAATAAAAAAATGAGAAAGATTTGAAACAAGATTTCGTCCATCAAAACTTCCGTTCAGAAAATAAAAACTGAACGGAACCCATGCCACCATCAGGAAATATAATAAAATGCTAAGTGAATAAATGTTACGCCATCCCTGTAGTAATAAAGCAACCAGTAATGGAGCGATCAAATAAAACTGCACCTCAATTCCCAATGTCCAAAATACGCCGCTTAGCACGTATTCATGGTTGAACTGCAACATGAAAAGCTGTGATGGTATTTCCTGAAACCCGATCATCCAACGATGGTTTAACATGTGTTCGGTAACAATAACCAGCAGCGATAATAATAGGAATAGCGGGTAGATCCTTAAAAACCGATTTATATAAAACGCTTTGATATCAACGCCGTTTAAATGATATCGTTTGGTAAGAAATCCATAAGCGATCACGTATCCTGAAATTCCAAAGAAGAACCATACTGCTGTTCTTCCCGGAATATTGAAAACAGCCGGAATATTCTGCCCTGTAGAAGTGAGATGCCAAACAACAACAGATACAGCCAGCAATCCACGAATGATGAGTAAGGTGTCTAATTTCTTTTGTTTCATGCCGGTAAAAAAGCCTCGCGTTTAAAAAATATTCTGAAAGCTTTTTAATTCATCTTCTCTTTTGGTTACCTGTTTTTTATGATTAACATAATCAGCTACGATATCCTGCTTCGCCTCTGTTAAGGCAGGAAACATCGGTAAACTGATCGTCTCCGCATAGTAAGCTTCCGCCTTCGGAAAATCTGCATTGTTACATCCCATTTTATGGTAGAAGGGCGGCGGTAAACGGATATACAATGCAGATTAACAAGAATATTCGCAGATCGCAGTTTTTCAACAAACTTAGAGGACTGACCATCTACATCAATAAAATCAATGCACCGCAATAAACGCACAGTTAGCCGAAGCAACAAAAGTGATAGGGCTTGTCCATACGATATCTTCTTTACCCACGCCCAGAGCGAGACAGGCAATATGCAATGCGGAGGTTGCACTGTTAGCAGCAACGCCATAGTCGGCGCCGCAATAGGCGGCAACAGTTTTTTCAAAAGCAGGAACCAGCGGACCCTGTGTGAGCCAATCTGACCGTAACACATTTATTACTGACTGTATATCTTCTTCGGAGATATCCTGTCTTCCGTATGGGATCATAAGTTCACTAGTTTTTTACAGACA
>JAOQAL010000335.1 GCA_025963615.1 Chitinophagaceae bacterium
TGCGACACAAGGCAAAATTAAAATCGTGCAGTCCCAATTAAAAGAATTACCTGAAAAAACAAGATATCTTTTAGAAATTGACAGGGCCCTGGAAGGTAAACAAACCCTTTATAAATTTTTGTCGGAAAAAAGAGAAGAAACAGCTATTTCCAGCGCTTCTAATATTGCTGATTCAGATGTGCTGGATAGCGCCCTGGTTCCAACATCGCCTGTAAAACCTAACCGGAAAACAATTCAGCTATTGGCTATTATTATCGGGGTGAGTATACCCGCATTGGTTATTTTCTTCCTGGAAGTGTTAAACGATAAAATAACCACCCGTTACGATATTGAAAAAATAACCCGGGCTGCTGTGCTGGGCGAAGTAGGACATTCTTTTTCATCTGACACGTCCCTGGTAGTGAGCAGTGTTAACAGGAGCATGGTGGCAGAGCAATTTCGTATTATCCGGTCCAATCTTCAGTATGTTCTTGGAAAGGCGGAAAAACCCGTCATCCTGGTTACCTCTTCATTCAGTGGTGAGGGTAAATCTTTTGTAAGTACTAATCTCGCTGCGGTCATGGCGTTGGCAGGGAAGAAAACAATTGTGTTGGAGTTTGATATCCGCAAACCTAAAATTATGACGGGTTTAAAACTTCGCAGCAAGTTGGGCATCACTAATTTTCTAATGAATACAAATTCCATAGAGGAGTTGCCGGTTTTAGTGCCGGGATTTGAAAATCTCTTTGTATTGCCTTGCGGCCCGGTACCGCCTAATCCGGCAGAGCTTCTCCTGGAGGAAAAAGTGACGGAACTTTTCAGCTATCTCAAACAGAATTTCGATGCTATAATTATAGATACAGCTCCCGTAGGTATGGTTAGCGATGCAATGACGCTGAGCAAATTTGCAGACTGCACTCTTTATATTGTACGCCAGGGGCATACCTTCAAAAAACAGATCATCCTGATTGATGAGTTCTATACCGAATCGCGGTTGCCCAAAATCTCAATTATAATTAATGATGTGAAACTGAAACCCGGTTATGGATATTATGGCTATGGTCGTTATGGTTATGGGTATGGGTATGGTCAGGGCTATTACCAGGAAGAGGCAACGAAAAAATCAATTTTAGATAAAATTTTTGACTGGCTCGATCCGAGGACACTCTGGCGGCGAATCATAGGGAAATAAGTTATTGCTATGAAAATTTTAGTTACCGGCG
Organism: Chitinophagaceae bacterium; assembly: GCA_025963615.1. Classification (GTDB taxonomy): domain Bacteria; phylum Bacteroidota; class Bacteroidia; order Chitinophagales; family Chitinophagaceae; genus JAFDYH01. Next base: position 1,203 of record JAOQAL010000335.1, read on the forward strand.
GAGCGGGATTTATTGGTTCCAATTTGGTTGAAAAACTCTTGCTGGATGAAAGAGTCTCCCGGGTAAGGGTATTCGATAACCTGGTTACGGGTTCAATGGTTAACCTGGAAAAATTTAAATCCGATTCGCGTTTCCAATTTATCGAAGGCGATATCAGGGATTATGATAAGTGTCTGGAAGCCTGTACAGCCATTGACCTTATTTCACATCAGGCTGCCTTAGGCTCCGTACCACGTTCTATTGCTGATCCTCTTACGACCAATAATGTAAATATTACCGGTACACTCAACATTTTTACCGCGGCCAAAGAAAATAAAATTAAACGGATAGTATATGCGGCCAGTTCTTCTACTTATGGAGATCATCCCGGTTTACCCAAAGTGGAAGATACCATTGGCAACCCACTTTCACCCTATGCGGTTACAAAATATGTAAATGAATTATACGCCCGCGTCTATGCCGGCTTATATGGATTAGAACTGATCGGGCTGAGATACTTTAATATTTTCGGTCCCCGTCAAAATCCAAACGGCCCCTATGCGGCCGTGATACCCCTGTTTGCAGAGGCGTTGATTAAAAACAAGCCTCCTTTGATAAATGGAGATGGCAGCCATAGCCGTGATTTTACGTATGTGGATAATGCCGTGAATGCAAATATTCTTTCCTTGTTTACTGATAATAAGGAAGCCATCAACCAGGTCTATAATATTGCCTGCGGGCACCAGACTTCCCTGTCAGAATTATTTGAGTTATTGAGGCTGTCCGCCGGCAGCGACCTGCAACCGCTACATGGCCCCGATAGAAAAGGAGATGTTAAGCATAGTCTCGCCGACATCTCAAAAGCAAGAAAATTACTGGGGTATCAACCCGGAATTTCTGTAGCGGAAGGGTTGAAAAGAACTTTTAATTGGTATAAAGAAAATTTAAGTGCTGAATCAGCGTTTTGATAATCATTAATTATATAGTTTATTTATAATGAGTAAAACAATTATTATAACCGGGGGTGCGGGATTTATCGGGTCACATCTGGTTAGACTGTTCGTTAACAAATATCCACAGTACACCATTATTAACCTGGATGCCTTAACCTACGCCGGTAACCTGGAAAATACCAGGGACATTGAAGAAAAATCAAACTATATTTTCGAGAAAGCCAATATACTGGATGCTCCGCAACTGGAAAAAATATTCTCAAAATATAATCCTGATGGGGTCATTCACCTGGCAGCCGAGAGTCATGTGGACCGGTCTATTTTGTCACCGCTTGATTTTGTGTATACCAATGTGATCGGTACGGTAAATCTCTTGAATGCCTGCAAAACGCTGTGGGGTCAATCAGGAAATTATGAAGGCAAAAGATTTTACCATGTATCTACCGATGAAGTATATGGCGCATTGGGCGATACCGGATTTTTTACCGAATCCACCAAGTATGATCCTCATTCACCCTATAGTGCGTCAAAAGCATCTTCCGATCACTTTGTAAGGGCTTATCATGATACCTATGGGTTGCCCATTGTTATTTCCAATTGTTCTAACAATTATGGTCCCAATCATTTTCCCGAAAAATTAATTCCCCTGTTTATTAATAATTGTCTCAATAAAAAGCCCCTGCCTGTTTATGGAGATGGATTATACACCAGGGACTGGTTGTTCGTAAAGGATCATGCAACGGCCATTGACGCCGCATTTCATCACGGAAAGAACGGTGATACTTACAATATCGGTGGATTTAATGAATGGAGAAATATTGATCTGGTCAAGCTGCTTTGTAAACTGGTAGACGAAAAATCGGGCCGGCCCGCTGGAGAAAGTGAGCAACTGATCACTTATGTAAAGGACCGTCCGGGGCATGACCGTCGGTATGCAATTGATGCATCAAAAATTAATAAAGAATTGGGGTGGAAACCCTCCGTAACATTTGAAGAAGGGCTTAGCCAGACCATTGACTGGTATCTTGCCAATACGGAATGGCTGAATCACATAGTGAGTGGGGAATACCAGGCGTATTACTCCCTTCAGTATAATCGTTGATCCCTTCTTTAGTAAATGGGTAACAAATCATATTTTCCAAATCTTGATGGCCTGCGTACAATTGCCTGTTTCATGGTATTTAGTTTTCACGCATTGGGTATGGGACATAACAGGCTGGGTATCCGGAACGAATACCTGGAAAAGTTCCTGTTAACTTTTTTAAATGGCAAAACCGGGGTATCCATTTTTTTTGTTTTAAGCGGCTTCCTGATAACGCTTATCATTCTCTCAGAGATTAAACAAAATGGTGAGTTTAACCTGGGTCATTTTTATATACGCCGCATACTCCGCATCTGGCCGCTGTATTTTTTAGTGTTACTTATAGTTTTTGTACTGCTGCCGGTGATTGATCATTTCCTGTCTATCAGCCATTCTACCGCAGACACACGGCCCGCATATTATTTTACTTTCTTAAGCAATTTTGATGTGCTGCGGATTTTTGAAAACGGGGGTACTGATTTTTTGCCCAGCACTATTACCTGGTCAGTGGCCATTGAAGAACAGTTTTATCTTTTCTGGGCTCTACCATTTTTTTTTATTCAACCTGCCTATTATAAACATGTTTTTATCTTTATAATAGGCGTAGCCTTTTGTTTCAGACTGATTCATTATAACCAGGTTTACCAGTTATATTTTCATTCTTTCAGCGTTGCATTTGATCTAGCCGTCGGTGGTGCGGCCGCCTATCTGTGCTTTACCGATAGCCGGATTAAAAAAATGATTGCGGAAATGCGGGATCCGGAGCGCCTCCTCGTTATTGCCGCGGGTATTATCGTTATGTATTTAAATTCATGGTTGCATTCACCCTGGATCAATCTCGTTCTTGGTTTTGCGCAGGTCTTTTTCTTTGCATTTATTATTATGGACCAGTGTTTCAATAGGTCAGAAGCCTTAAAGTTTTCACGAAGTAAGCTGCTCAGTCGGATCGGTAAGTATACCTATGGAATTTATATGCTCCACCCGCTTGTTTTGCTGCTGATCAATTTAGTGATGGTCAGAATCATGCACAAAAATGTTGACAGTCCATTTACGGTGGCTGCCTGTTTTTTTGCAGGCCTGCCTCTTACGATCTGGCTGGCTGCAGGGAGTTATAATTACATTGAAAAAAGGTTCCTGGTTTTAAAAAAGAAGTTTTCATTTGTAACGATAATACCCATTAAAGGGTAACAGCATTTCATCTTATATTTTATAAACTATGAAAGGAATTATTCTTGCAGGTGGCAGTGGTACACGATTGTATCCTATTACAAAGGCTATTTCTAAACAGCTGATGCCGATCTATGATAAGCCGATGATTTATTATCCCTTATCGATCCTGATGCTGGCTGGTATCCGGGAAATACTGATCATTACTACCCCGGAAGACAATCCACAGTTCCAACGACTTTTAGGGGATGGGAGCCAGGTGGGTTGTCGTTTTGAATATGCCGTACAGGAAGTACCGAATGGCCTGGCGCAGGCTTTCGTAATAGGGGAAAATTTTATAGGGAACGATAAAGTGGCCTTGATACTGGGCGATAATATTTTTTATGGTACCGGCCTGGGGAAACTTCTTCGTACGCTGACAGATTTAGAGGGCAGTTATGTATTCGCCTACGAAGTGCATGATCCTGAACGGTATGGTGTGGTTGAATTTGATGAAAATATGAAAGCCATTTCGCTGGAAGAAAAACCAATACTTCCAAAATCGAATTTTGCTGTACCGGGCTTATACTTTTATGACAATAAGGTAGTGGGTATTGCCAAATCATTAAAACCTTCTCCAAGAGGTGAATATGAAATTACTGATGTCAATAAAATATACCTTGAAAAAGGAAATTTAAAAGTTGCCATATTCAACCGGGGCACCGCCTGGCTGGATACAGGAACTTTTGACTCATTAAGTGATGCCAGCGAGTTTATCCGGGTGATCGAAAAAAGACAAACTACGAAAATCGGTTGCATCGAGGAAGTTGCTTATCGCAATGGATTCATCACACAGGCCCAGTTATTAGCTCTTGCAGAGGGATTAAGCAAAAGTGGTTACGGCGAATATTTGAGGAGAATTGTGAATAGCCGTTATTGAACCGGTTAAAAAACACCTCGTAGACTTTATGTATGTTCAGTTGTAGTCTTTCCTGTATTATTTTAGAAACTGAGTCAGAATTTAATTTTGAGGCTGGCGCATTATATAACATTAGATGACCTTTAAGACTATCATCGAGCCGGGCCGTTCCGAAAAAAATTACTGGAAAGATCTCTGGCGATACCGGGAATTATTCTATATCCTTAGCTGGCGGGATATTAAGGTACGGTATAAACAAACCACGATCGGGGTGATGTGGGCCATCATCCGTCCCTTGCTGACGATGATCGTTTTTACATTTGTTTTCGGAAGATTAGCGAAAATGCCAGCAGGAGGTAATGCGCCTTATGCGATTTTAGTTTTTGCCGGTTTATTACCCTGGCAGTTTTTTTCTAACGCACTTACTGAAAGCAGTAATAGTCTTATCGGTAATGAAAAGCTCATCACGAAAGTTTATTTTCCAAGACTCATCATACCGGCCAGTTCTGTAATTACCAGTTTTATTGATTTCCTGATCTCCTTTGCCCTTTTTCTGGTAGTATGTATTTTTTACCAGTACACACCACCAGTTCAAATTTTCCTGATGCCCTTATTCTGGATCATGGCTTTTGCAGCATCATTTGGGCCAGGTCTGTACCTTACAGCCCTAAATGTAAAATACAGGGATTTTAGGTACATCATTCCGTTTATCGTTCAGTTTGGTTTATTCATTTCTCCAGTAGGTTTCAGCAGTTCAATAGTGCCCGAAAAATGGCAATGGTTGTATGCGTTGAACCCTGTCGCAGGAGTCATTGATGGTTTTCGCTGGTGCTTAATAAGAGAGGCACCAAACCCTTTATTCCATTATCCTTTTTATATTTCATTAACCGTAATTGTTTTTTTTATCTGGTTAAGCATTTACCAGTTCAGAAAAATGGAGAAAAATTTTGCAGATTTAATATGAGTCAAAGAATAACTGGAAAATTTTTGGCGAAGAAAATTTGAAGGGGTAAAGGAGTAATGAAGTTTTCAAAGACACGATGAGCGAAACGATCATAAAAGTGGAAGGCATCGGGAAGAAATACATTATTTCCCACCAGGGGCCGGAAAAATATAGTGCATTGCGGGATGTGATTGCCCGTAAAACAAAGAAATGGATAAAAAGAAAGGAAGAAAAATTTTCAGCCAAAGAAGAATTCTGGGCGCTGAAAGATATTTCTTTTGAAATAAATCAAGGCGAAGCAGTAGGAATTATCGGGCGCAACGGAGCCGGTAAAAGCACCTTACTGAAAGTGCTCAGCCGTATTACAGAACCTTCCAACGGACGCATAGAAATAAATGGGCGGGTAGCGTCCCTGCTCGAAGTGGGAACAGGTTTTCATCCCGAATTAACAGGAAGAGAAAATATTTTTTTAAATGGAGCCATTCTTGGAATGAGCCGCGTTGAAATAAAAAACAAATTTGACGAGATCATCAACTTTGCCGGCGTTGAGAAATTCCTGGATACGCCCGTAAAAAGATATAGCAGTGGCATGTATGTGCGGTTGGCTTTTGCTGTGGCGGCGCACCTCGAACCTGAAATATTGGTTGTGGATGAAGTGTTGGCAGTAGGTGATGCTGAATTTCAGAAAAAATGCATCGGGAAGATGGATGAGGTAAGTAAAAGTGGCAGAACGGTGCTTTTTGTTAGCCATAACATGGGTGTGATTGCTGAACTATGCCAAAAATGTATTTTATTGGATAAGGGAGAAGTGAAACTGCACGATAAAACAAATAAGGTTTTAGATCAGTACAATGTTTTGCTTTCAAACTCTTTTTCAGTTTATGAGAATAAGTCACAACTAAATAATTCGCTCCACATTAAATCAATCTCTATACAAAGCAGGAGCGGGAATAATATTTTTTCCTTCAATGAAAAAATTATTTTAAAAGCTGAGCTCAATATAACTTCTGAATATTTTGAAGGTATCCATTTGGGAATTGCCCTGTTGGATAAATGGAAAAGGAAGATTTTTACAACCCATAAATTATTAGAAGGGAGTGAAAAAGGAACTTATTTTTTATCCATACCGGAACAGCTTTTTTTAAATGGTTATTACTCCTTTGATGCTGCCTTGTTTGTACCCAATAGCAGCGTTTTTGAATATCTTAAAGACATTTGCCCATTTGAAATTTTAGATTTTTCCTCCGAAATGGCACAGTATGCCAGTGCCGATACCGGAATTATACAGGTTAAATGCGAATGGAATTGAAAGGCTACATTCGGAAAATATTAATCAAAACGGGCATTCTCAAAAGGCCTGAAAACTCAATTGGCCGATACCGGATACATCAACGATCGAAAGCGGAAGATTCT
>JAOQAL010000356.1 GCA_025963615.1 Chitinophagaceae bacterium
CTATGCTTATTGGCGGGTTCCAGTATTATGACTACTGGGATAATAAATCATTCGAACTTGGTGCGATAGCTTTTGGAGCAGGTGCTTTCTTCAAATTGCCAATCAGCAAGACCAGTATTTTTTATAACAATATTCACCTCTGTGTTATTCCTCTTGACGGAAACAGTACACGGTTTGGCCCAGATACTACCCAATTCAGGGATTACAATTATGGGGGCGGGCTGGAATCAAAGCTGGAATCAACCCTCACACTGGGTAAAAATATTACCGCCTCACTATTGTATCATTATTATCTGATCCATACCTATGATGGTGCCGCGGGCAATAATTTTATTGGTATCCTAGAGCCTAAAATCACCGTAAGGGTTTTGAAGAGCCTGAGTATCGGATACGAATATTATGGGTATGCTGATAACAGGCAACTGGTTGGGTTCGATCCCATTCATTCAACGCGTACAGAATCAAAAATATTCCTGTCTGTTTTCCTGGAAGATCCGCAAAGAAAAGGCCGATACAACTGATCCACGTTTATCTTTATAATTTGAAAAAGCCGCTTTTGTTACATAAAGAGCTGACAAAAATGTGTTGACCAGGTGATTCCGGCTTAAACATCATAGCGCTTTCCGATTGAAACGGTCGCCTTTAAAAAGATATATTATCATCGCACTCTATCTGGCTAACGGCGAAATTATTTTTGCTTATAAATCATTGGACACCGCTAAACAATCAGGCAAGCACATCGATAGCGATGTTGTATTATTAATGCATTGACAGTAAAAATGAAAGAGCGGAAGAGCAGTTAACAGGAAGAAATGCAAATGCTGATTGTACATTTTGATACAGTAAGAAATACCTATGAATGAAATCTGTATATAATGCCGGGCATCAGCCTGCCGAAATGAGAATAGAGATTAAATACGACTGTATTTTTTTTCTGCTCCGGCGCTTTTAATTTGGCGTACCGGTGGTAATTATTTACTACCTGTCTGCCGGTTAAAAAACCAAGCGCTGCACCTGCCACCACATCGCTAAACCAATGCCGGTTCTCTACAATGCGGGTAAGGCCAATGATCGTTGCCGCAGTATAAGAAAGAATAGGGACCAGCCGTTTATCTTTATATTCCATTGCAAACACGGTGGCTGCTGCGAAAGCTGCGGTTGTATGACCCGAAGGAAAAGAACTGTTAAGCTGATTCCCATACACATCCTTACCCTGGTAAAAAGGACCACGAAATGCGGGGTCAACCTCCAATGTTCCTGGTTCATAGAAATCAGGTCTTTGTCTTCCGGTAATAAGCTTTACAACCCCTTGTACAGCGGCGGCAGTTATATAAGCCTGGGTTGCCAGAAAAGTGGTTGTTACCAGTTTGGTTTTCTTAAAAACGTACCCATAGGTTCCCAGTGCCACCAAAGTATATACTTCGTAGGAACCACCGAAGTTGGTTACAAAACTATTGATATCCCTGACCGGCTTACTGTTATTCCTGAAAGTGAGCGCGTTGGTCTGTATTGTTTCATCGGCAAATGATAAGGCTGTTTCCAGTGCAATAAACCCACCGATCTTTACCCATTCCTTTTTCTTAATATGAAAAGGTTTGGTAAATGCCTGCTTTATATCACTTACGATCAAAGTAACATAAGCCGGGACAGTAAGTTTTGTGCTTTCATTATACGCTTCAGGTTCTGTATTATTCAATTGTTTGCCGGCGCTGTCGGCCTTAAGGTGTAAACTATCCAGTTTTTTGATCAGTGTATCAGGTTTTTGGGCGAAAGCAAGGAATGGAAACCCGAAGCCGAAAAGAAAAATAAGACATTTGAACAAATATGTTGTTTTCTGCTGCATATGCGTGAAATCTATAATGATTTTTGTAATTGTATTCAATTAGCTTGCCACCAAAGGCCGGCTTTGTCTGCCCCGGACCGATTATTGCAGTAAGGGCAATTCTCTATGAAGCTGTTAATCAGAGTGTCTCTGGTTCAAGTCCGGAATGGGGGAGTCATATATGGACAGGAGGATTGAAATTTACAATTTCGCCAGGATATATACGAGTAATATACACAATGATTCAATTTTACTGCCATTTGTTTGGTATACAAAATGTTACGTTTTATAGGTAACAGGAAAACATATTCCTGTTACCATAAGCAAAGCAAAATGAATAACGCATCCGGTGACTCTGCGGGTACGCTTTTTAGTTCGATAGCAACTTATTTCATTCTGCGGTTGTCGGGTCTATCACAACAGTGACTTCGCTTACCGAATTTGCAGGGAAGCCACCTTGTTTTGCATGTTCCCGAACCATTTCTTCATTTGGTGCGATATAAACACAATAAATTTTATTTCCGGTCACATAACTTTGAAGCCATTGGATTTGGGGTCCCATATTACTTAGTACACCACAAGAGGTTTGTGAAATACCTTTTAACTGTTCCGAAGTTAATTTTCCCGCGCCGGAAATTTCTCTTTCAATAACATACTTAGGCATATATTTTAGTTTAAGTTTTTCCTACTCGTATGGCTTTTCGGGATCGCCCTGTTTTTTCAGGTGGTTGCCAGCATCCACTTTTATTTTTTGGCTTTAAATTAATAAACAAAATTCAAAAATCAAATCAGGCAGGAAGAAAATCCTGGAGGTACCGGATCAGGCTGCAACTTTCCGCGGCAAGGGAGCATTACCCGGGGACAGCCAGGTTCGTGGAGTTTTTCATGATCGTTTTGGCGGTTGCCAGGAAAAGCCCTTCTTTTTTATAAAAACGGCAGGTGTATACACTGTCATTTTCTTTTATTCCCTGCATAAACTACGTTACCTGCTTCGTGTTTTTAGCGGGTGCCCGGTCTTTGTTAAAGAGATAGAGCGATACATCATCCTGCGCAAACCCAAAGTGTAAGGTGTCGATAAGTTAATTCTCGTTATCTCCCGCGATGCTCGACTGGTATTTATTATATAAAAACGAAATGATCAGCAGCAAAACGCCTAATGAAACAAACACAATTGTTTTTGTAATATTATTCAACCCGGCAATATCATAGAAGAACAATTTGATCAACGTTACAAGCAAAAGAACAATTGCCCCGACCCGCAAATGTTTTTTCTTTTTCCAGATGCCGCGTATAATTAAGAGCAAAGCATACACGCCCCCTAAGATACTGATCGTTAATTTATCGGAACTGGAAAAATGAAAGAGGTCCATCCAGGAAATTACTTCGCTGCTGATGATCCACACAAAACAGAAGTGGAGAAAAAGATCGGCGCCGGCCATGAGTTTTTCTTTCAGGTCCTTAGTAAAGTCCTGTCGGCTGAATTGATAGATCGAAACTAATATTCCCGCTAAAAACAGTAGTGAAATATACCGTATGCTTAGGCGCATACTGTTTGCATAAAGATAATTGACAGCGTCATTTGTCAAATAATTTTCCCGCAGTTCGCTGAGCAGGCGCATGCCCTGGGTAAGGAAGGCCACAGCAAAAACAACGCTGAAGAAAAATGTGACCCAACCGAGGTTTTGGTTCCTGGTTTTCTTCCTGTTCACAAAACCCAGTATGAAAAAAAACAGTATCGAATAATTAATGATGCAGATGATCATGAATTTATACAGGTCGCTGTTGGTGAAGGCAGGATTCGTACGTTGTATCCCTGTTACAGCTACCCATTGCCGGTTCCAGTAATTCGCGATCTCTACTTCAAATGAAAAATAGATCACGATCAGCAAAAGAGCCGGAATGAAGAACCGCATAACCGCTTCGATGGTCTTTCGTGATAAGTTAGCAGCAGCATACTCTTTTCGTTGATTAATGTAATTGACCAGCGAAAAAGACAGGATACACAATAAGGAAGTGAGAAAATGTACATTCAGCAAAGGAGTTATTTGGGTAGCCGGATCGGCTACAGCATATGGTGAATAATACACCGACCAGTCCTGCAGCAGGCTGAAGAAAGCTAAAAATAATAACGGGTAAGAAAGTACTTCATAAAAGGGCGCCTGTTTTGTTCTGCCGATCCAGAATAGCACCGCCGCCTCAAACGCCCACAAAAGTGTAACCCAATCTCCGTTGAGTTGAACCGGTATGGTTATAGTAATAAACACCAGTGCCAATCCGCCAACCAGGTAAAAAAGATTTTTGTCCTCTTCTTTCCGCCGGTAAATAACCAGGCTCGCCAAAGAATGAAGCAGGGCATTGGCGAGCGTAAACAATCCCGATACGTTTTCGCCGGGCCTGTCGTTGGTAAGTATTGAATAGCCTATTCCATAAAAAATAAAAGCATTCGAAAGAAGGAGGATGATATCATCTGCATCAAATTTTTGTTTTTGAAGTAATTTATATCCGATAAATATCGCGTAAAAGGTTACAAAGAAGATGCAGGTAAAGGTGAGTGAGAGGGTGAAATGTTGCGCTGCTGTATACCGGTTGGCATACCATGAAAAAAAGATCACCCAGGTAAGTATGAAAGAACCGTAGTAAAGCGGTTTCCAGTATTTCTTTAATGCAATTCCCAAAATGCCGATATTAATGATGGCCATATAGCTGAATAATACGGCCACTTTTCCCGAACCATCACTTAATAAAAAAGGAACGGCATACGCGCCTATCGCTCCTATATAACCGATCACCGGCCTGTTATACAGCAGGGCGGCGAAGACCATAAGGACCGTAAAAACAAACATGAGGATAAATGCCAGCGACTGTGGTATCAACTCAAAAAAGCTATATGCAGAGTATGTAATAAAATACAGGATGGCAATGGCGCCGCTTACCAATACAGCGCTGTAATTCAAATAATTCTTTTTTAGTTTGATGCCAAAGCCCAACAGGCCCAACCCAACGAGATAACCTAAAATAATTCTTGTAAGCGGGCTGATCAGTTGATGATCGATAGAATATTTTGCACCGATGCCCACGCCGGTCACTGTAATAATGATCCCTATTTTATTGAT
>JAOQAL010000367.1 GCA_025963615.1 Chitinophagaceae bacterium
CCGAACCTGATCCGAGCTTTTCGACCAGCTGTGATTATCTGTTTTCCAAGTTCCGGGCCTATGATATGCTGAAGGCCTGGCTATTAGCTGGATGGCTTTGATTTCAAAAAGAGGGTTACCGATAAGCTTGAAAACCCTTTTTCAATTGGGGTTGGTGAGAAACTAAAACTGTTCTTTACCAACCTGAAATTTACCTTTGGCAATAAGGATATCGAAAATCAGGCCATGCAGGCGCGCAATGCGATGACGCACGGGCCTTTAGACAGTGCGGATCAGGAAGTTAAAAAATATATCAAACTTTCACATGCTTATGAATCTGTCATTCACCGGGTGCTGCTGCGCGTATTGGATTATGAATGTGATTATATAGACTATTCCGCCGCTGGTTATCCAAGCCTGCAGATGGACGACAATTTACAAGGCAAACTTTAATTACAATGCGATATGAATCCCTTTTTTGACATAGCTGCTACTGAAAATCTACCCGATCAATCATTGGCCTTGCATAGTCTTGGTACGCAATTACCCTGGGTTACTATAGGCCGCAGAAGCAGCGATTACTGGGGTACAAGCGGGTATTCCAGTAAAACAACATATAGAGATACCACAGCAGAAGATTATGATAAACAATTTATCAATAAACTTCAAAAATGGAAACCGGTGTACAATATTGACCGGTTGATCGAGCATCATTACCATTATCATATAACCAAAAACAAACAAGGCCACAGCGAATTTCTAAAACACATGCAGTACGTGATCCTGCCGGTGCTTAAAAAAAGGCCGAACGCGGAGGTTGTTACAGAATTATTTGAACAGTGGATCGATCAGAAAGAATCAAAAAATAAAGAACAACTTAAATCCCATATTGTGAATAACAACACGATCAACGTCGGCCATATCAATGCGCCCGCGCAATTCCAGCAAAGTTCTGACCACGCCATACAGACCCAACATAACCTGCCACAAAAAGAGGTGGTAAATGAGGCCTTTGAACTGCTTAAAAAAGACCTTCAAAAAATGGATGACCAAATCAGAAAAGATTTCGCCATGGAAATGGATTATGCGGTCGCGCAACTGGTGAAGGATAAAGATATTAAACCCCAACTGATGAATATCGGCAATTTGATCAAACAAGTTGGCATCGGGATGTTTTCGAGTTTGCTTGCAGCACCGGCTTATGAACTAATCAAACCACACCTGGGCTTACCTTAGCTAGAGATATTTTTCCTGTAATTGTTCAAAACGCGCCATGGAATAACGCGGCTCTTCACTAAATTCGTTACCATTAATAATTAATAATAGCATCAATAAAAGCCCTGACCAGTTTGGGTGCAGGCGGACGGTGATGCTTCTTCAAATAGCTGACTGTAAAAGTCCGCTTGTAAAAGCTAACTTGTTTGTCGGCCCGTTCCTGATGGTACTTATCCCACACCTGCAGGCGCTGCTTGTTATCCAGGATCTTTATCCTGAAGATATCTTCCCCGTAATTGATAAAATGTTTGAAATCGCTGCGTTCATTTATTCCCCACAGATCAACAAAAGCTACGTCTTTAATATTTTCAAATACCTGGATCACAAAGTCGTTCAATAAGATCACCTTATTGTTTCCAACTACCGCGATACCAACGGTGTTCTTGGTATACTCATAATCTTTACCGACGGTATTCAGATAGGTTATATTTAACGGGATAGATTTAAGTACTTCTGGGTCATCATCCTTTGTTAAAATAATATCGCGCAGTTTTTCTATCAGGGCATTATCAATCGGATAATCGGGATCACATATCGCAGTTCTATAAACTTGAAGTAGAAAGAATTTCCGGATGGTAACAATATCCTCGAATGAAATTTCTTTTTGCCCGGTGAAATCGTTGCCGCGTAATTGTGGCAGGACATCTTTAGTAAACTTGTTTTCAATTTCGGTAAAGATAGTTTCGCATGCTACACAGAAAACATAATCTACTGAAAAAGGGATGCTTTTGGCTCCCTCAATTTCTTCCTCTTTTGCCTCGCGGCCGAAGGTTCGCTGGATAGCATCTATAGACGTGCTGCGCTGAAACTTTGCTTCAATGGAGTCTTTATTCCAGGAAATATTAAACATCATCGCCTTTTCCCTGGTATTGGAGCCGTCTTCATTCAAACAGCTTCTGATTATACCATCTGTCAGATAGTGCGTATTTTTTTTATCAGCCGCTCTTTCACGGCATAGTTTACAGGGAGCCATTGAATTGCAATTGTTAAGGTTCGGTGTATAATTGCTATGCTAAATCTACGGTATTTATTTGCGTCTTTATAAGCCTCTTTGGCGTTCCCGGCAATACCGGGTCCGGCTATCCACAGTATCGCTATGCGGGATACTTGTCAGCATATAGGAAAGGTAACTAATATAATCAGATTTATCGAGCTGTTTAAGCCCGTCAATTTGAAAAATAGTTTGAAATACTTCCCGTCGCCATATTTGAAAACTGCCTTAATTAATACAGCAGGTCAATTAATAGCTGTAAATCCTCAATAAAATTATTGGAAATTGGTGCCTTTGAGACCACAAAAACGCAGTTTCTTGTATAAGAGACTGCGTTTTTTGTATTATAGGTCGTGCTATAGGTAAAATTTGTGTGAGCCTGAATGAGCTTGTATGAGTCTAAATGAACCGATCGTCAGTAACTAATTACTTTTGAATACCCACCTTCAATTGCTAATGTCATAATAACCATTGGCCCTTTAAGCAGTTTACCATTCTGTTTAGCTTTCAGCACTTTGAAAATCATTGTTCGTCCATTAACGAGCAATGATAGTTTTTTTTATTAATTACATTTTTTGTGTGATGAAGTAGGGGGTAGCAGGGTTTCAACTTACTATACAGCTATAAACCATATGGCCAACTGTCAGCTCATATAAAGGAGATGATGCAGGTTTAAATCGATTGTTTAAATTATGAAACCACAATTACTAAAGGTGTCTTCTGGTCCGGCTCATTCTTTTAGCGTACGTAAGGATTATACTCCTCATTTTAACAATAGGTGGCACTATCATAATGAGGTGGAACTGATCCATTTTAAAAAAGGTGCAGGCACACAATTTATTGGTGATAGTATTAAACATTTCAAGAATGGGGATGTTATTTTGGTTGGAAAGCAGCTACCTCATTATTGGCGTTTTGATGATTCACATTTTAAAGACGATTCAAAAACAAGTGTGGATGTAACCGTTGTACATTTTTGTGAAGACTTTTGGGGTGAAGGATTTTTACAGCTTAAGGAAAATGAAGGGATAAGGTCTGTTTTAGAAAATGCAAGAAGAGGAATTGAAATTACCGGGAACGCTAAAGTAAAGGTGTCGGCCCTGTTAGAGAAAATGCTGATTGCTGAAGGACCTGAGCGAATTATTCTGCTGATGGAAGCATTGATGGAGATCTCATTGTGTGACTGCCCCAACTTACTTTCATCAGATGTTTTTCAACATAAACCAGATAGTGTATACAATGACCGTATTAATGCGATTTATGAATACTCGCTTGCCAATTTCAAAAACAAAATACCCCTCGAAGAGATTGCATCGGTAGCTAACATTAGCCCCAGTGCTTTTTGCCGGTATTTTAAATCGCAAAC
>JAOQAL010000396.1 GCA_025963615.1 Chitinophagaceae bacterium
TATCGATCCGAAATTTTCGAAAGCTTATATGGACCTCTGGGTTGATTCCGACAGATGGGGAGATTTTAAAGCCGGCCATAAATATCTTGAAATGGCAATGCAGACAGACCCGACAAATCCTGACCCGGCATTTTATTATGCCAGCAGTTTTAAAGAAAGTGATCCTGAATTGTACCGGAAATTAAGCTTAGATATGGCAAAAAAATTTCCAACACTTGAAAGGGGCGCCCAGGCACTTTACTGGCTGGCTTACGAGTCGAGTGATGCAAAAGAAAAGACCGCCGTTTGGGAACAATTACGTACACAGTACCCGGCTGACAAATTCAATTGGTCATCTTCTGGTATGTCATCTTATTTTGATTACCTGTTGGGCACAGATCCTTCCAAAGCCCTCGAGCTGGCGCAGTCAATGACCAATTTGAAATTCCGCGAATCGGAGGTTAAAAACTGGGCAGCGCAGGTTAAACTGGCGCAAAATATTGTCAGGGCAAAACAATTGGTTGCTGATAAAAAACCCGGTGAAGCGCTGGATATTTTGAATAGCATTAAGATCAAATCTTATTTAAGGTTTAATGAAGACCTTGCTATTTTAAAAGCAAATGCCGCAGCCGCAGCCGGGAATACACAGGCATCTTATGATAGCCTGGCAGGATATTATGCCAAATCACCCACAGACAAGGTAGCAGGCGAGTTGAAACAGTTGGGCGTAAAACTTGGTAAAAACGCGGCTGCAGTAAACAGCGATGTCATAAAGATACTTAACGATGTTGCGAAGCCTGCCACAGGTTTTACATTGGACCAATATTTACAACCAGGTACTGCTTCCTTATCAGATTTTAAAGGCAAAGTGGTACTTATCACTTACTGGTTTCCCGGTTGCGGCCCCTGCCGCGGCGAGTTCCCGCATTTTGAAAATGTGATAAAGAAATTCAAGGGACAGGATCTCGTTTACCTCGGTCTCAATGTTGTGCCTGATCAGGATGAGTATGTGATCCCCTTCATGAAAACAAGTGGCTATAGTTTTATACCCCTGCGTGATGTAAAAGGCCGTGATAAAGGGAATTTGAATAATGGAAATGCAGCGCCTGTAAACTTTTTAATAGACAAATATGGCAATGTTGTTTTTTCAGACTTCCGCACTGATGAATCTAATGAACATACACTGGAAGTCATGATCAATGCATTATTAAAAGGAAAAGCAATTTAAGACCGCTCGTAGGTTGCTGATTAATTTGATAGTAGTATGAAAAAATATTTTTCCCTGGTGTTTTGTATGTTTTATAGTGTGCTTTTATCGGCACAGGTGCAGGATCCTGTTAAATGGACCTTCTCAGCAAAAAAGATAGCTGATAAAACTTACGAAATACACATGACAGCTAAAATAACAGATGGCTGGCATGTTTACTCTCAAACAACACCAGATGGGGGGCCTGTAAAGACCAGTGTTGATTTTGTAAAAAATCCATTGGTGACTTTACAGGGTATAATAAAAGAAATAGGTAAAATGGATGAGCATTTTGAAGAACTATTTAAAGTGCCTGTAAAACAATATTCAGATAAGGTAGATTTTATTCAGAAAGTTGTTTTAAAAGCTAATATAAAAACCACCCTAAACGGGAGTGTCAATTTTATGACCTGTAATGACCAGAAATGTATGCCACCCGCTTCGCTAAATTTTTCTATCGCATTAAAGTAATAGGGTGACTCCAAAATCCAAAACTGTATTTATATGTTAACATTCATGCGTATCACCCTGTTTCTTATGCTGAAAGAAGCCATGTTTAGTAAAGACAGTCCAGCAGATATAGGTAACACCGCTGCCATATGGCAAAACACTATGCAGGTGCCCGGCGTATTATCCATTAAAGCAGATCAAAATACCATAGAGGAAGCGATTAAGATATGCACCTCATATTACCCGGTGGAAATCATACGACAGACAGATCAATCAGACAAGCCCATACCAATTGTTCGTGTGACCATGCGGTTTGATACAATGAAACCTGGGATTCAAAAACAGATTTCACAGCGACTGTTACAACAATTGCAAGGTAGAGTTTCAGTTAACTGGTATAATGATTTATAATTATCGTGCGACAGGATTACGGTCATAAATATTTTTGGACCAGCGGGTGATCTCGAAATTTCCATAGCCATTTGAAAACATCAGCAATGTTTAAATTCATCACTGCATTTTTCTGTATATTTTCCTGTTTCTTTTTTTTGGATTCATCAGCACAAGACAGCCTCCCGGTTCATATCACCATTTCACAGGCGAGGATCAATGATACATTGGTTGTTGTCAGCATAAAATCAAAGCCAAGACCAGGAGTACAATTATTTACAAAACAACGATCAGTGGATGACCTGGTTTACTCATCTGTAAATTTTGATTCTTCTCTTAGTAGAAAATTGCAAGGGAAGCTTTTGGAAAATGGACAGGTGCATTCTGAAAAAGATTCCATTCTAAACACGACGGTTAATTTTGTAACCGATAGTCTTGAATGGCAGCAAATAGTAAGGCTTAATGCAACAGATAGCCTTGTTGTAAAAGGAACCGTAGACTACGCGCTTAAAAAAGGGAATGAATACCCGTCCGGAGGAAAGAAGTTTAAGATCAATATTAATCCGGTGCATACAATAGCGTCTACAGGTATCGGGCAAAGATCATTGTGGTGGATATTCCTTGCTGCTTTTGCAGGTGGGTTACTTGCCTTACTTACGCCATGCGTGTATTCGATGATACCGGTGACAGTTAGTTTTTTCACCAAAAGAAGCAGGACACGGAAAGAAGGAATCAGGAATGCTATTTACTATTCTTCATCTATCATCATTATATTCACGCTGCTTGGTTTTTTGGTTACGATTATTTTTGGACCGGCGGCTTTAAATAATCTTGCCACTAACTGGATCGCCAATCTTTTATTCTTTGCGCTTTTCTTGCTGTTCGGATTTTCATTTCTCGGTGCATTTGATATTTCTCTTCCTAATAAATGGTCGAATAAAGCAGACACAAAAGCAGGTGGCGGCG
>JAOQAL010000397.1 GCA_025963615.1 Chitinophagaceae bacterium
ATTAGAGTGAAGCAAGGTAGTCAAAACTCTTTTTAAGGGCTATCTCAGGATTGGCTACCATATCCTGCTCTACTATAAAATGCTTCACGCCGGTTTCCTTAGCTTTTGTGAGGATTGATTTCAGATCCAATACACCGTTGCCTGCAGTTGTCATGAATGGAAATAATTCTATCCATTGTTTGGAATCACCCCCATCGCCGGAAAACCGGACTTTCTTCATCATATCTTTAACATGCATCAGGTGATACCGGTTCTTATAAGCTTCGAGGTAGGCAACCGGATCAGCGCCGCCGGCCGTAGTCCAGTAAAGATCCATTTCAAAAAATACCAGGGCAGGGTCGGTCCCGTCAAGAATAAGTTTTAATGGTATTTGCCCATTCATTTCTTTCAACCCATATCCATGATTGTGATAAGCGTATTTAATACCTGCTTTTTTTGCAGCTGCGCCGATTTCATTAAATGCATCCGCTATTTTTTTATAGTCGTCCAGGGTCTGTCTTTTGTCTTCCGGGATGGCAGGAAGGATTACATATTCTGTTCCCAGCAATTGGGCAGCTTCAGCCAGTTTGCCCATCCTGTTTTGGAGCGTATCAAGGTCAGTATGCATAGACGGGGCTGTTAAGCCATGTGCCTGAAGCATATCTTTTACCTGACTAGCAGTATAACCAAAGAAACCACTGCCTTTAAATCCAAGCGATGGGGTCACGGCATCCCAACGTTGTTGTGCCGCCGCCGTGCTAAACGTATAGGGCCCATAGAGCTCAACTTCTTTATAACCCATCTTTGATAACAAGGCAAGTGTCCCTTTGAAATCTTTCTCCAGTAATTTGGGCAACGAGAAAAACTGGATACCAATTTTATCCAGTAGTTTAGGTTGCGCAAAAAAACCTGGGGATAGTAAAAAACTTCCTGCTGATAAGGCGGCAGACCTTTTAATAAAACGGCGTCTGTTAAGCATACAATCGGTTATGAATAGAAAGTTACACCTTACTGCTTTAGGGGTAAAAATTATTTTTCATCCCCGCCGCATATTTTCCTGTTTTTTTACTTTGATTTGTTGGTCCAATCGTAAGTGCTCATTTTATTATCTTAGCAGCCATTAAATCCTGGTAAACGATGACTGGTAAACCAACCAAGAACTGGTGGGGCCGCCAAAAAATTTTTCAGAACCTGTTTCAAAATTGCTCATTATTGCAGGAAGCATCGTATTGATCATTCCTTGTTTTGGCCGTTACCTGGGTACAATCCCTTTTCTTTCTATCATCGCTGTTATTTTATTTATACCGGTATATACAGGTATCCGCAGTTGGGTACGGTATAAATTTTTTGGCAGCAATGAATAAAACCGGCTTCTTAATTCTTTAGGATTTTAAATTCCACCCTTCTGTTCAACTGCCTTCCCTCATCCGTCTCATTCGTTGACACCGGTACCGTTTCACCATAACCGTGAGACGTAATTCTGTTCGGGGCTATACCTTTCGCAATAATATAATCCATGACTGACCGGGCCCGGTTATCACTTAGTTTAAAATTATATTCATCAGAACCCCTGCTGTCCGTATGCGCACTCATTTCTATTTCAATCGCTGGATTTTCATTCAGCAGTTTTACCACCCGGTCAAGTTCCAGGAAGGATTCACCGCGCAGATCCCATTTATCAAAATCAAAGAATACGTTATTGAGCCGCACCACCTGGCCTATTTCAATCGGCACCAGGTATAGGTCTTTATGTATTTCTTTATATCCCGCCTTTACCAATGAATCCAGGTTCAGGTTTTCGGATATGGCGAAAAATTTATCGGCTGTTGCCCGGATACTATAATTTTTATCATAAGGCAGCACGATCTTAAAGGAACCATCATTGGCATTGGAGAGTGCGTTGCCGGCTTCTTTACCATCGGGCAGTGTTTCATAAATCAATGAGGCACTAAGCGGCTGGTTTGTTTTTTTGTTATATACATTGCCGCTTACCAACACGACCGGATCGGGTCTTTCAATTTCAAGCAGTTTCACCCTTACAATATCACTTTCACCCAAGGTATTAAGATTCGTGGTTAAATACGCATATTCACCACCGGCATCCAAGGTGAAGAAAGCATCCCAGTCTGGTGTATTAATCGGGCTACCGAGGTTTACAGGATCACTCCATTTCTGCCAACTGCTGTCAAGCCGCTTACTCATCCAGATATCATTATCACCCAATCCACCGGGGCGGTCACTGCTGAAATATAATGTAACACCATCGGACGCCAAATACGGGGTCATTTCGTTATACTTCGGCAAATCAATTTTCTTACCTAATGTTTTGGGCTCCGACCAGGTACTGTCGGGTTGTAAAAAACAAACATAAATATCGTTTTCTTCGCCCCCTTTTTCCGGCGTCATGTAAAGCAACAAAGTCTTTCCATCATGACCCATGGTAGCTCCGTTCTGGCGGCCGCGGTCATACTTGGTGTAATTTTTTATATAGAGCATATTGGGTTTGCTCCAGTTGCCATTTTTTTTACGATAGCATAGACTCACCCCGTTACCGGCATAATCGCCATCAATAAAAGCATTGCGTATCAGGATACGGTTGTTGTCAGGCGAGATCCAATACACCGCATTATAGAAATAAGTATTCAACGGGTATTCCAGGTGCATTGCTTCGCCCCATTTGCCGGAACTATCCCGTTCGGAATACCAGATATCCTGTGAATTGGGAATTGTACTGTATTTTGTATTGGCCGGGTGATTCTGGCAGATAAAAAATAATAAGTTGCCATCAGCGGAAACGGTAGGTCTTAATTCCGGTAAATCGGTATTAATATTGGGTCCTAAATTTTCAATTTTAAGGATTGTTTCAGCGGTAATGATATTATCTTTCTGGGGCTTTAATACCACCGAAGTATCATTTAATGGCTGCGCCTGCGCAACCTGGATGCAGGCGGAAAGAATAAAAACGAGGAAGGCGTTTTTCAAAACAATGGATTTTGCACAGTTAATAACGCAAAAAGGGAAATAATAGTG
Source organism: Chitinophagaceae bacterium (assembly GCA_025963615.1). GTDB lineage: Bacteria > Bacteroidota > Bacteroidia > Chitinophagales > Chitinophagaceae > JAFDYH01. Next base: position 3,010 of record JAOQAL010000397.1, read on the forward strand.
TGTCGGA
>JAOQAL010000443.1 GCA_025963615.1 Chitinophagaceae bacterium
GCCTGTATCTGCTTGTTGATGAAATATTCTCCGTTTACGATATTGTGCTCTTTTAGGAATTCAACCGCTTCAAAAAATTCCTCTTCCCAGGCGGAAATATCATCACTATAGGAATAATTGTCAAGCAATCGTTGATGCTTTAACCTGAGTTTTATATACGAGGTGGTAAAACTTTTATCCAGCAAATCCCCTACCCTTAGTCCATTCCGGCCGGTTTTATCCATGTAGGTAGGCCCAATCCCTTTCAATGTGGAACCAATCTTTTGATTTCCCTTCGACAGCTCTGCAGAAGCATCTAATGCACGATGTGTGGGAAGAATCAGGTGTGCCCTTTCGGAAATATATAAGTTCTTCTTCAGGTCAATTCCAAAAGATGCAACAATCTCGCATTCCCGTTTCAATGTAACCGGATCCAGCACCACCCCATTGCCGATAAGGTTCATGGTATTAGCATGAAAAACTCCGGAAGGAATCTGGTGCAAGACAACTTTCTTATCATTTACATATAAAGTATGTCCTGCATTTGGACCGCCCTGGAACCTCGCGATAACATCATAATCCTTTGCAAAATAATCAACAATCTTTCCTTTTCCTTCATCGCCCCATTGAAGGCCCAGAATAACATCTACCATTTGTTTGTTTTTGTAACGCGGCAAAAATAAGGTATCAACAAAACGCTACCTCATTTCTCTATGCCATGTTTTATAAATTTATTCACGAAAAGGCAAAGGTTATTAACCTAACACTTATTAGTTTTCTGAAAAAAGAGTTGTAATAGCTTAAACGGCTTCTGCATCGTAACGTTCTACGGATTCAATGCCAGGAAGTTCTTTTAACTTCTGGCCAAGTATTTCCAGCTCTTCCTTGTCATGAACATACAGTTTAATATTTCCCTGGAAAATCCCTTCTTTTGCTTCAACTGTGAGAGCAGCTATATTTATTTTTAGTTCTCCCGAGATCAGGTTGGTTATTTTGTGAATGACGCCTACATCATCCATCCCGATAATTTTTAAACCCGTCAGGAATGAAATCTCTTTGTTCTTGGCCCACTTTGTCTTTACTACCCGGTGCCCATAATTCGCCAGTAATTTTGCGGCATTCGGACAATTGGTACGGTGAATGGTTAATCCCTTTCCGGTGGTAACGAACCCAAAAACATCATCCCCCGGTATAGGCTTGCAACAATTGGCAAGATTATAAACAATCCGGTCACTACTTTCACCAAATATGATAAGTTCAGCATCTTTTTTTGAAAGGGACGAGGAGGTAAAGTTATCTCCTTTCGGTTCATGTGGATGTTTTATTGGTTTTGGCAGCTCAAGCCGATCGCCAAGAACCTGGAATTCTTTCAGTTCTTTAAGATCAATATTTTTAATAGCGATCTGGTAAAACAGGTCCAGCGATGAATTTAATTTATAAAAAGAAACCAACTCTTCAATGTTCCCCTGCGAATAAGCCGCTCCGATTGCTTCCATCTTTCGCTGAAGAGTATATTTTCCTTCATCGGCAATGGTTCTTTTATCTTCCTTCAAGGAGTCTTTAATCTTGCTGCGGGCTTTGGCAGTTACTACAAACCCCAACCAGTCCTCCGAGGGCTTTTGCTTATTGCTGGTAATAATTTCGATCTGGTCACCGCTCCGAAGCTTATGGCTGATCGGAACTAATTTATGGTTGACTTTCGCACCAATACACTTCGAACCAATGGCGCTGTGAATGGAAAATGCAAAATCAAGTGCCGTAGAACCCACGGGAAGCATCTTCACATCACCTTTCGGTGTATACACATAAATTTCTTCCGCTAAAAAACTCGTTTTAAAATCCTGCAAAAAATCAATGGTATCCGTTTCCTGGTTGCTTATAACTTCCCGTATCTGTTGAAACCATTTATCAAAACGGCTTTCATCCGCCGTACCTTCTTTATATTTCCAGTGGGCCGCCAACCCTTTTTCAGCAATTTCATTCATCCGTTTGGTACGAATCTGTACTTCTACCCATTTGCCCTGAGGTCCCATCACGGTCGTATGCAGCGCTTCATAACCATTGCTTTTAGGATTACTTAGCCAATCTCTTAATCGTTCCGGGGAAGGGGTATATTCATCCGTAATCAGGGAGTATACCTTCCAGCATTCTTCTTTTTCCTTTTCAGGAGGCGAATCCAGCAGCACCCTGATGGCAAAAAGATCATATACTTCTTCAAAATCCACCGCTTTTTTCCGCATTTTATTCCAGATGGAGTGGATACTTTTTGGCCTTCCGTAAATTTCAAAATTGAAACCGGTTTTTTCCAGTTTATCTTTTAAAGGCTTAATGAACTCATTAATATACCTTGTTCTTTCCCTTTTTGTTTCCGCTAATTTTTTCGCAATTTCTTTGTAGGTCTCTGGCTCCATATATTTCATTGCCAGGTCTTCCATCTCCGTCTTGATATTGTACAAACCCATGCGATGCGCCAGGGGGGCATAGATATAAACCGTTTCAGAAGATATTTTAAGCTGCTTTTCCCTTTTCATGCTATCCAGCGTCCGCATATTATGCAACCGGTCAGAAAGCTTAATCAGGATGACACGGGGATCATCGGTAAGCGTAAGTAATATTTTCTTAAAATTTTCCGCCTGTTGTGAGGCATTGACATCGATAACATTGGAAATTTTGGTCAGCCCATCGACAATCCTTGCAATCTCACTTCCAAATTCCCTTTCTACATCTTCGAGGGAAATGTCCGTATCTTCTACCGTATCATGTAGTAAAGCGCAAATGGTGGATCGAACGCCTAACCCAATTTCTTCTACACAAATTCTTGCGACCGCCAAGGGGTGTAAAATATAAGGTTCCCCGCTTTTGCGCCGCATACTTTTATGAGCTTCAGCGGCAATTTCAAAAGCATTCCGGATAAGTTTGCGGTCCCCTGGCTTCAATTTGGTTTTCAATGCCCGCAACAAAGCCCGGTACTCACGGAGAATTAAATTTTTTTCCTGCTCTTCGCTCAAATTATATTTTGGTATCTGCAATACAGTTTCCATTGTCTACGAATTTAAGAAAAAGCTGCCGTTTGTCTTCATTTTGCTGAAATGCCCTACATTTGCAGCCCAATTTAAGAGTTTAACGTTTAAGAACAGATGTTTAAAAGTCTTTCAAAATTTTAAACATTTACCGGAAAAAGCGGGTGTGGTGAAATTGGTAGACATACCAGACTTAGGATCTGGCGCCGCAAGGCATGGGGGTTCGAGTCCCTCCACCCGCACAAACCAAAGTTTAGGAATTTAAGGGCGTAAAAAGTTTATAATTTTTCAAATGAACTTTTCCCTTATGCATTGCGTCTTCATACCGGAAGATCAGAAACCCTTAAACTTTAAAACTTTTTAAACTTTCCAAATGGCAACTATTACAAAAGAAAATATTGGTTTGCTGCACGAAAAGCTGACAGTAAAGCTGGAAAAAACAGATTACCTGCCATCTTTTGAAAAAGCAATTAAAGATTATAGCAAAAAAGCGAATATCCCCGGTTTCCGTAAAGGCCAGGTTCCATCCGGCTTAATTAAGAAAATGTATGGTACCTCTGTCTTTTCGGATGAAGTACTGCGTTCGGTGGACCGGGAACTGGTGAAATATCTTGAAACAGATAAGCTGGACATCTTCGCACAGCCGCTTCCCCTGGAAATCGACATGCACCAACTGGATATGAACCATCCTGCCGATTATATTTTTCAGTTCGAAGTGGGCATGAAACCTGAATTTACATTGGCTGACCTGGCAAAAGCAAAAACTGTTCGTTACAAAGTGCAGGTTACCGATGAAATGATCAACACGGAAATTGAAAGACTGCAGAACCGTCATGGAAACATGAAAGACCTCGACACGGTAAATACCGAAGAAGATGTATTAAATGTACTTTTTACCCAGGTGGATGAAAATGGTGACGAAATAACAGGGGGTCCCGATAGCCATCCGGTTAAAAAAGACAACTCGCTGCTGGTAAAATATTTTAAAGAAGATTTCCGTAAAAATCTGATTGGAAAAACGATCAATGATTTTGTGATTGCAGACTTAGATACGGCTTTTGCAGAAAAAGAAAGAGAATGGATTATTGGTGACCTGGGTATAAATAAAGAAGACGAAGCCGCCAAAAAATCAATCTTTAAAATTCAAATCACAAAAATCGGCTTACTGGAAAAGAAAGAGTTGAATGAAGAGTTTTTCACTCAGCTTTATCCTAACCAGGAAATAAAGACAGAAGCAGATTTCCGTAATAAGATAAATGGAGAAATACAGGCTTATTGGGATAACCAGGCAAAAAACCAGATACATGATCAGGCTTATCATGAATTACTGGATCATACGGAAATTAAATTCCCCGAAGGCTTTTTGAAAAAGTGGATGAAAATGCCCCAGGCGGAAGGCGAACAGACAAAGACCGATGAGCAGGTAGAACAGGAGTTCCCGCTTTTTATTAACCAGTTAAAATGGACACTTATTACGGATAAGGTTATTCGTGAAAATAGTATCCGGGTGGAGCCTGAGGAACTGCGCAATTTTGCGAAACAACAATTATTTGGCTACATGGGCATCAACAGCGGCGGTGAGGAACAAAGCTGGATCAATGACTATGCAGAAAAAATGATGAAGGACCGTAAATACGTAGAGGAAACATATAACCGCCTTCAGACTCAAAAGATTTTTGAATGGGCTGAAACACAGGTAAAGCCGGAGGAAAAAGAAATTACCGCTGAAGAATTTACCAAAATGGTTGAGGCTCATCAACACCATCACCATTAATAGTTGGGCTATTTTTTGAAAAGGTTGGCAGGAAGTTATTTCTTGCCAACCTTTTTTATTTGCGGGACCGTCTTCTATCCATTTTGTGCCAATTCGGCAAATTTTGTGTCCTTCCGCCTGCATTTGCAGCCATTCATGCTTTCAATTTTGTGGTTTTGGCATTTGGACGGATATTTGATGCATAGAAAAATCTCTAAGACTAAAAGTTTGTAATTATGAGTTCTAAATCGGAATTTGAAAAATACGCGGTAAAACACCGGGGTATTTCCAGCAATACACTGAATGGTTATGCCTCTCACCTGGTAACAGCTCTTACGCCAAACATCATTGAAGAAAGGCCCATGAACGTAGCGGTGATGGATGTATACAGTCGTCTGATGATGGACAGGATTATTTTCCTGGGATATCCTATCAACGACGAAGTAGCCAATATAGTAACAGCTCAATTACTTTTCCTGGATTCGACAGACAGAGCCCGCGATATAAATATGTATATCAATAGCCCGGGTGGCAGCGTCTATTCAGGCATGGGTATGTATGATACCATGCAATATGTAGCACCGGATATCGCTACAATCTGTATCGGAATGGCTGCGTCGATGGCCTGCGTATTATTAGGGGCTGGCACGAAAGGAAAAAGAGCCGCCCTGAAACATGCCAGAATTATGATGCACCAGCCGAGTGGCGCTATCGGCGGCCAGGC
>JAOQAL010000455.1 GCA_025963615.1 Chitinophagaceae bacterium
ACTATGCCTTACTGATGAGTACCAATTCAGGCGCCTGGCGTTATTTAATTGGTGATACGATCCGCTTTACAGACAAAGAACGCTGCGAAGTAGTCATTACGGGGCGCACAAAACATTTTCTCAGTCTTGTTGGCGAGCACCTGAGCGTTGAAAATATGAACCAGGCCATAAAATTCGTCAGTGATGAATTGAATATCTGCATACCTGAATTCACGGTTGCGGGTATCCCATACAACAACTTTTTTGCACATAAATGGTATGTCGCTACCAACGATACGGTGGATGCCAATTTACTGCGCCAGAAAATTGATAAAAAACTGGGCGAATTAAATGATGACTACGCAATAGAAAGAACGAGCGCATTAAAGGAAGTTTTCCTGGAAGTGTTGCCAGAAGAAAAATTCATGAAGTTTATGGAATTAAAAGGCAAACTGGGAAGCCAGCATAAATTTCCAAGGGTTTTAAAAGGAAAAATGCTGGAAGACTGGAATAAATTTTTATCAAACGGAACTATTTGATGATAAATAATTGTATTTATCAAACCTCTTTCATAAAATTGAAAGAGGTTTTTTACTTTTAAGTTTTACAAAAACAGATGATTGAAGCCTTTTTAAAAGGAATTACATTAGGATTGCTGCTGAGTATTTCAGTCGGGCCGGTTTTATTTTCTGTTATCAAACAGAGTTTAAATAACGGACACAAGGGAGGAATGGCCTTTATATTGGGAGTTTCTGCCAGTGATATTGCGCTGGTGCTTATCAGTAATGTATTTACTCAATTATTCAGCAATCTGAGCAGCCGACGGATAGAAATAGGTATAACCGGCAGTATTTTTTTAATTGTCATGGGCATCTATTTTTTATTTTTCAAAAAAATAAAAACAGCAGCAGAAAGACAAACGATAATGAAATTCAGGAAAAGAGATTACGCTAAAATATTTTTTTCGGGGTTTTTTATGAATACACTGAACCCGGCCGTATTTATTTTCTGGTTAACCACTTCTACTACTTTTATCAGCCATACTATTGAACAACGGCTGGTCATTTTTGTAACCTGTCTATCCCTCGTCTTTGCAGGAGACTTTGCCAAAGTCATGCTGGCTGGCAAAATTCGAAACCGGCTTACCCCGCATAATATCCATATTATAAATAAAATAAACGGCATCATCCTGATTGGCTTTGGAATTGCCTTAATCTGGGGATTACTGATTTATGCTCAAAAGACCGGTCAGCTGCATTTTTAACAAAACAGTTGGAAAAGCCTTTTTAAGTTTGACATCATGAGATGGGCTCCCCTACTGCTCCTGGTTTTGGTATTATCCAGCACACATTTTTGTTTTGCGCAAAAAAGTTTCCTGTTTGTAAAAAAGAATGGCCATAAGGTAAGGACCTGGACGGAAGGAGATAATATCCGCCTGCGGCTGGTTAACGATGATCTTATAGAAGGGCGGATACTGCTGTTAAGAAATGATACTATTTATATCAATGATCTCGCTTTTAAAAGCAATTTTGTAAAACAGGTAATTTTAAAGCGCAGGGAGAAAAAACCTTTCCCGGTAACTGGCCTGCAGCTATTGTACATTACTGGCGGTGTGGGACTTGCTACTGTTGGAATGAAGGCTTCGGGGTGGGAAACGACCGGCAGAGCCCTGCTTTATTCTTCGGTAATAGGATATGGCCCTATATTGATATCAGCTATTACCCGGAATTTGAACCTGCGGCGAAAACAATATGAGCTGGGCGGCAAATTCCAATTGCAGGTACTGGATTTTTATCTTCCTTCGCAGCCACGAAATAAAGCAGCGTTTTAATTTATTGAATAATATTGCAGCCGGGTATGAAAACAAAAGGACTTATTCCACGGCTCTGGCGAAAAATCAAACGCATTTTTCTTATACTTTTTATCGCGCAGTTTGTTTATATCATTCTTTTGAAATGGATTAATCCGCCCTTTACTATTACCCAACTCTATAGCTGGATAACAGGGCATGGGTTAAAAAGGGATTATGTCAGCCGGAAAGAAATATCGCCCAATGCGAGACTGGCCGTGATTGCATCCGAAGACCAGTTATTTCCGGACCATAATGGGTTTGATTTTAAATCCATTGAAAAAGCGATGAAGCATAACCAGAAAAGCAAATCAATGCATGGTGCCAGTACCATCAGCCAGCAGGTAGCCAAAAATGTTTTTTTATGGCAGAGCAGAAGCTGGCTACGAAAAGGGCTGGAAACTTATTTTACGTTCATGATTGAGTTGATCTGGGGCAAGAAAAGAATTCTGCAGGTATATCTTAATGTGAGTGAAATGGGTGAAGGTGTCTTTGGCATTGAGGCGGCAGCACAGAAATATTTTAATAAACCTGCTCTTAATTTGTCCAGGCAGGAGGCCTCCCTGATTGCTGCCTGTTTACCAAACCCGGTCCGTTTTAAGGTAAAGCCAGTCTCTTCGTATGTTCTTTACCGTTCAGGTTGGATCATCCGGCAAATGAACAACCTGGATAAAGATCCGGATATCCGGGAGATCGTTTATGAGAAAAAGTGAATGGTGAGGGGGTGAATGGTGAGTGATGTATATGAATAACAATATTCTTTATCTGGTAAAAAAGATTGCAAGAAAATAAGGTGTTTTACCTAAAACACGTATTCACATTCACAATTGACCCTTCACCATTCACCATTCACAATTGACCATTCACCGCCTCAATCGCTTTTTCCAATCTCTCTTCATAGCCACCCTGAATGTCCACCCAGGGAACAGATTGGTTAACCATAATATCCTTGTAGATATAATACAGTTTCAGTCGGTTTTCCAGATCTGGATATTCGCGTAATTCATCTTTTACCCAGGGCAAGTCAACATTGCACAAAAGATAGAGGTCGTATTTCCGTTCAACAATCTGGTCAAGTATAAAATGGTGGCAATTGTCAAAAACAAATTCACACCACTCTTTCATCACGTACATGTCCGTGTCAATAAAATGTGGTGACTGGTGAGCGGTGTGTGGTGTGTCAGAAGCCTTTACTACAGACTGCCTGCTATTGATTACCATCTTTGTATATTTCTCTTCCAGCTCAATCTGTCCCCTTGCAATCGTCAACAAGTCATCAAAACTATAGTTCGTTCCGTTTTTCAGCAGGTATTCCCGTGCATACTCAGGGCACCATAAGCTGTTGTAATGCGTTGCCAGTTGCTCACATAAAGTACTTTTGCCGGTACTTTCGGGTCCTATAATGACGATTTTTTTCATTGCGCAGCGGCAATATAGTTTGTACAGGTTTTATTTCTAACATTTGCACCAAATAAGTTTGGCGGGATAAAGTAATCAGGAGATAATTCCGTCTGCCTGAAAAAGAAATCCCCGTTATGACGACAGAGCTGATGGCCGGGCGACAGCAAAATATATTACAGGCAATACAAGACTATGGCAGGCAATTATTTGGTTTTATCCGCAGCCGGGTAAAGACGAATGAGGATGCAGAAGATATTCTGCAGGATGTTTGGTACCAGTTCAGTAACCAGCCGGAAAGAGAAGCTATTGAAAGTGTCAGTGGCTGGCTGTACCGTGTTGCCCGGAATAAAATAACTGACCGCTACCGCAAAAAGAAAAATGAATCGCTGGAAGATTATAGCTTTTATGGAGAGGACGGGGACGTGAGTTTTAAAGAGATTTTGCTGGCCGATAAAAACAACCCGGAAACAGAGCATCTTCGCCAGTTATTTTGGGAAGAATTGTTTACCGCGTTGGATGAGCTACCCGAAAACCAGCGCAGTGTTTTTGTAATGAATGAACTGGAAGATATGACATTGCAGCAAATTGCCGATCTGCAGGGAGAGAAACTAAAAACAACTATTTCACGTAAACGATATGCTGTATTGCATTTGCGTAAAAGGCTCGAAAACCTTTATAATGATATTATAAACTATTAAACTCAGAAACATGTATTACGGGGGCAAAAAGAAAAAGTTTTTCCTGTTTTTTCCGCTCATAGCGATTGCAGGAATACTGTTATTCGGATGGGTTGTAATGTTGCTGTGGAATGCCATATTACCTTCCGCTCTGCACGCGGGTGAAATCAGTTATGGGCAGGCAATCGGCTTGCTCTTATTAAGCCGCATCCTGGTAGGTGGTTTTGGGGGTAGACGGTGGGGCGGTGGTCCAGGCTTTAAAGGCGGTATGTGGAGGGAGAAATGGATGAGTATGAGTGATGAAGAAAAAACTAAATTCCGTGAAGAATGGCGCATGCGCTGTGGCCGGCCGAAAGATCAGGATGCAAAATCAAGCTGAGAGTTCAAAGGAGAAAAAGAAAAAAGAAGGATAATGTCAACAGGGAGATCAAAAAAAGAGAGAAGGCCAAAAGATTATGAGCACGGCTTGCGGGTGGCGGGAAAAAGGTGCGAAGTTGACAATTATGGGATCAGGCTTCTCTACCTACAATTATAGGTTAATTACTAATAAGGAAAAGAGGCTGTCTCTCATGTTTGAGGCAGCCTCTGATTAAAAACTAAACATCGTCACTTTATTTATTGCCTTCCTGATGAAGACAGCCACTTTAAGGTTTTGTCTTATCAGGCAACGCACTCAGCAAAGCCATCGTAGCCCAGTTTGAAGCTGCCGCCGAAATAAATTGATTTTCGTCATAAGGAGGAAACTGACTATTGACAAACGGCTGAATGGCATAGGCCCTGGTCGCTACCATCCAGGCACCTTCCTGATCCTGTGTTTTTAATAAAAAGTCCAACCCTCGCTGGTACACTTCATCTTTTGGTTTTGCCATCCGGCTTTCGTATAAAGCATATAATGACTGCCCGGTTGCATAAGCATCGCTTTTCATGGTCGGTAATTGAGACCATCCGCCATCTGCATTCTGCATGGATTTAATCCGGGAAGCAACTTTCATTCTCATATCCTTACTGCTGCCACACCACTGCATGCCCAGCAACTGAAATACAAGCTCCTGCTGCTGATCAGGATGTGCTTTTTCAAGCCATTGCTTTGACCTGGCCACCATTTCATTTACGAGCTTTTTCTTGGCAGGAGATGCATATAGCTGGATAGCGCGGATATCCAATGCCGTTAAATGCACTTCACCGGTTTCTAATGGTGGCCGGCCTGATTCGGTGAGGAAACTACCATCAGGCTTCGCCTGGCTTATGATGTAGTCAACAGAAATATCGGTAGAGAAATCAGCGGGATATTTTTCTGCATTCAGTCCCAATAGCATATAAGGTGGAATAAAATTAACAGCGACAAGCTGATTGATGAGATTTGGATTGCAGATACCCATAACGGTTCCTGCTATGGTATTTACCCTGTCTGTCGTTAATGAATCGACCAGCGAAATGCCTTTTTGTACAGCGATGCCCGCTGCCATGGAAGTTAGTGTATTGTGATGGCAGGAAGCGCATTTGAACTTTGTATTGCTTGTAAATGTATAGCTGCTTTGCTGCAGGATTAAAAGGCTTTTGCTTACCGACCGTTTTATATCGGCCGGATCAACCGTTACAGGTTTATTCATCCACCCGGTAAGGAGACTTAATAAGAGGATACTACTGCAAAGAATAGTTATGGCCGGAAATATTTTGCTTTTCATACAATTACTTTTAAACAGTGGTTATTTATTTGCATACTTTTTTAAAATCTCTACCGATTGGGTATTGCCCTTTTGCATAGCAAAATGCAAGGCATCATTACCAGCCGGTGTTTTTACGCCTGGCTCCGCGCCATGTTTAATCAGCGCCAGGGTCATCGCCGGGTCATCGTATTCGGCTTGTTGCAGTAACATCAAAGCCGTATAGCCATTATGGTTCCTGAGATTGGGATTTGCTCCATGCTCCAGGAGGTAATAAAAAGAATTCTTATCATTGTTTACCGCAGCATACATGAGCGGCGTAAACCCATTAAACGCCGCGAGCTGGAAGGCCTTTGAAGAAATGTTTACGTCGGCCCCATTTTCCACCAGCATCTTTACGGTGGCAATGTTGCGATAGAACAAGGCCCCATTGATTGGATAATCTCCAAAGGCTATCGAATCATTTACGTTGAAACCCCTATGGATAAACAGGCTCAAAACGGCCGTATCCCCGGAAGCTGCCGCGTTATAAAGCAGGTAATTATCAGGGGCACTTTTCTTTGGGTCGGCACCCTTATCAATTAAAAGTTTTAAAACCTTTGCCGTTCCCGGCATGGCCGCCACTTTTACTAAGATGCCATAGCCTCTGATAGCATGTTGAACGTCGGCGCCATGATTCAGCAACAAGGTTGTTTTATCCCAATCCGGTACAGCAAACCAAAGAGCCGTGCTGCCATTTTGGGCTACAAAATTTACATCAGCACCGTGATCAATCAATATTTTCATTTGTTCCATTGAACCGCTGAGTGCTGCAGCCATTAACGCCGAATAGCCATTAAGCGAATCATTGGGATTGGCTCCGTTGGTCAATTGCCGTTCCAGATCGCCCTCAGTTCCAGACCTGATAGACTGAAAAAGTTCTTTGGTCTTAGGGCTAACAACTGAAGGGGATTGTTGCGCATTAAGGTCCTGATAAAAAGTTTGTAAAACGATACCTAACAGCAATGAGGCGACTATTTTTTTAAAAAAATTGCGGAATGAATCGGCCCGGTTAGGAGAAAGCGACAGGTTTAACATAACTAATGTTTTAGAAAATCATCGAAATGTTTTTTCGCTAATCAGGGGCCCGGGTTTACACAGGGCAAAAGGAAGGATGAATATAAAGTTACTGTTTAATAAAGCTACCCCATGGGAAAATTTTTGCAACAGGGTGGGGTCTGTGGTTTTCTCCTGTTCGCAAGGGTTCGATTAACCGTTTTCTTCTTTAGAACCTTTGACGGTAGTTCTCCGTATTTCACCACTTCAAGGTTTAGCCTGGTTAAGCTTCATTCCAATTGAAACCGCAAGGGGCTATGACTCGTATCAGCTAACTTCCTGCTATGAAATAGTATCCGTCAGGCGGCTTTTACCTTAATGAAACAGATGATTATTGTTGAGCACCGACGCATTGGTCGGGCTGAGCTGAATCTATTTATACATTTCTACAATCTGTTTGTACCCGTCTTTTCTATCCCCCGCAATTTAGTTGGCGCGAAACAGCCTTCGGTCTGTCAGACATAAGGAATTAATTGCAGGAAACAGTTACTTAAAGTAATCCTTTTCCTACGCCGTCATCTGTTATATACAGGAGACCTCAAAAAGAATGAGGTCCCGGTTTAAAAACTTTCATTATGACAAAACAAATTTTAAGAGTAGTCGCAGCAGGCATGTTGGCAGGTCTTGCCCTTTTTTTAATGCCTTTTATTCTGTTACGTATACTGGCAATCTTTTTGATCGCCAGGGTTATCTTCCGGTTAGTTGGTCCCCGCCACTGGAGACGGGGATATCATTTTTATCCGGCTTTCGCAAGGCGCTGGCAATATATGAATGATGATGAAAAAAAATCGTTCCGGGATAAAATGGAAAATGATTTCTTCAGCAAGATGTAAAAAGAAATAGTGATTTAAGCTTATTACTATGAAAAGAAGAACATTATGGATCATCGGCATAACTGCGGCAATAGTCACTTTGACCGGTTTACATGCAGCTGTTGATTCACGATACAGGATACACAATGGCATGTACAATTACCCGATGTGTATGCATGATAACAAGAATAGAGAAGAAAATAAAGCGACTTCGTTTACGGAACCAACAAGCAATTCAACAAAGAAGAGATAACAATTATTCATAAACAAAAACAAAGACTATGTATTACAATCAGTCTGGCACCGCAAAAGGTGCTCACTACGGAAGCGGTCACCGGCACGCGCTTATCCGATCTACGCAAAGAGCCGCTGTAAACATTTACAAAACGGACAACAGCTACGAAATGCTGGTATTTGCACCTGGAAGAATTAAGGATAATTTCCAGTTGAATGTCAAAGGCACAGAGCTTACTGTTTCTTATTTGCCACCGGAAGGTTTTCCTAGACCTGAATGGGTAAGAAGAGAATATAGCCGCGGCGCTTTTGAAAGAACCTTTACACTGGATGAAACCATCGATGCAAAATCTATTTCCGCGAAGTATGAAGATGGGGTATTGCAGGTAACACTTCCGCTTATTCCCGGAAAAGAAACAACAAGCCAGGAGATAAAAGTGAGCTAAAGTTTGAAGGTTGGTCTTGTAGAATCAAAGGCGATGATCCGAAAGGATTGTCGCTTTTTCTTTTTCCTCTTTTGCCCTTTTCATCCATTCTATCAAACCAAACACTGCCATGACCAGCAGCACCAGGTAATACACACTCGTGAACACATAATGCTTTACAAAGTATAATGGTATCGAAGAAATGTTGGTTGCTATCCACCACCACCAACTTTCTACTTTCTTTTTTGCCATCAGCCACATGCCGGTATAAGCAGTAGCGCTGGCAAACGCATCCGCCCAGGGAATAGCGCCGGAAGCAAATGATTGTTTTAAATAACTAAGCGAAATGAAAATAACAACATAAAAAACCGCGAAGAATCCTGCTTGTTGCATCCATTCTTTCCCCGTCGAAGAAGTAATAGTAACGATATGATTTTGCCTTTCATCTTTTTTCGTCCAGAGTATCCAGCCATAAATACTCATGATGGTATAGTAAAGGTTAACGCTCGCTTCGCCCAATAAATGGCCTTTTACGCTGAGGTATACATAAAAAGTAGTGTTTATTAATCCTACCGGGTATACCAGAATGTTTTCAAGGCGGCTATACCATACGCTGGCAATACCTGCGAATACTGCTATAAATTCAAGCCAGCCGGTGTTTTTGATGTCCGTAATGAATTGCTGGTATATCTGATCAAAACTCATGGTATGTATGCAAGATAATAGTTAATGCTGGTTGCTGGATACCGGATGCTGGCGGCCGTTTCATAATTTTGAGGACGTTCGCAGGTCCTTGATATAAAAAATATGGAAAAGATAAATGTCGCTGATAAGTTATCCCTGTTTTCCGACTACTTCAGTCCGAAAGTGGTGGGAGAACTGAATGGTCAGCAGGTGAAGCTGGTAAAATTCAAAGGTCCATTTGTTTGGCATCATCACGATCATGAAGATGAATTGTTTTATGTAGTGAGAGGAAGTTTTGATATGGAGTTCAGGGATAAAACAGTTACCCTTCATGAAGGTGAGCTGATAATTATACCGAGAGGTGTTGAACATCGTCCCCATGCGGCAGCGGAGGTAGAAATAATGCTGTTTGAACCGGCCACCACGTTGAATACAGGAAATGTCATCAATGAAAAAACCGTTGCCAACCTGGATAGTATCTAAAATTATTTTAGATCGCGCTATTTATAATACCGTTTTATTGAATGCAGGTATTTTATTCCTTTGGATGTTTGGAAACGGGTAGGAATTTGCCGCCAGTTTCCTTTTTCATCAAATCCCCACACCAGGAAATGCAAGTGCGGGAATAAGGCATAGCCCGTTTTTCCGCTAAGCCCGATAACCTGCCCCTGTTTGACCGTATCTCCCACATTGACCAACACCCCGTCTTTTTGTAAATGCCAATAACCTGACCGGGAACTATCCGCATGTTGAATGATGATGTGATTACCATAAGGTCTGTATTTCCGGTTCCATCCGCCCCGGTCACCATCTTCTTTCACCCGCACGACCACACCGGCCCGGACCGCGCAAATTTTTGTTCCTTTTTTCATTTTAAAATCGAGCGCGGCTCTTTCCTTATGAGAAAACCGGCTGAAGTAACCCTGTACCAGCACATAGGACTTACCATTTTCAAAAGGCAGGTCATATACGTAGCTTGAATCGTCTTTTATAATTCCTTTTTGCAGAAGTTTTACTTCTTTGCGCAATGGATTATGGCTGACACTGCAGCTCATGATATAAAATGCGGGAAGGAAAACAAAAAATTTCATTGACTACTGAAGATATTTAAAAAGAAAAGCGCCCCGTATGAGACGCTTTGAAATCTATGTTTTTAAAAAATTACTCCGCTTCTGCAACTACTTCCTGTACTTCCGGAATCATTCTTTTCATCATGCCTTCAATACCCGCCTTCAATGTAATCATCGATGAAGGACAGCCACTGCAACTTCCCTGCAACATCAGGTTTACAACACCATCATCATAACTTTTAAACTGAATAGCGCCGCCGTCCATTTCAACAGCGGGTTTTACATAATTTTCCAATAGCTCTTTTATACGTTTTACCACATCATCATCATCAGCAGAAACTACATTACTGCTTTCTTTTTTAATGGTTACCACTTCTTCCTCATTGATCACCACTTTTCCCTCTTCCAGGTATTCTTTCATGAACTGGCGGATAGTTGTTGTTACATCATTCCAATCCGTTTCAGGTGTCTTGGTAAGCGTAACAAAATTGCTGGCGATAAATACAGATTTGATAAAAGGAAAACCAAACAACTCGACCGCTAATGGAGAAGCTTTTGCATTTTCCACATCGGGGAAATCAATGCTTTTACCAGGATACAATAATTTGTTGGCCACAAATTTCATGGTCTCCGGATTAGGGGTCATTTCGGTATAGATACTTATTATCGGGCTGCCTGTTTTAATCATATCAAACTAATTAATCTTGTTTGCGAATTCCGCGATGCAAAAATAACAATAATCTTCCCAGAAAGTTTACGAATGACGGAAAGGCAGCCTATTCTTCCGCCATCTGGTCCAGAATCTGCTTCAGTTGCCGGATATGCCGCCCGTATAACCGGTTAATAAACCAGCGATTACCTACATAAGTCATCGCCGTAACTACTGTTAAGGACAGCACCCAGCCAATCCAGGCTACCAAGACTGTGGCGGTGTCCTTATAGATAGGCGGGAAAATGACAGAAAAAGCGCCTGTTGGGAATTTATAGTAAAATAGAACTGCAAGAACAATAAAAAGCAGGGGAACAAGGGCTGTGCCCCCCAATAAATAAAGACGCACATAGTTATCCAATGTATGTACCTGCCGCTGCAGGTTGCTTTTTACCTGGCAGGCTACACATTGCATTTCATGCAGCAATTTCCATTTCCGGTAATAATAAAAAACACAAAGCCAGGCGGTGATGATATAAAGCCAGGCAACCGAATTGAACATGCCTTTGAAAGCGATAAAATAATAAATAGCTACTCCACCGAACAACACAATAATGAAAATTGCTTCAGCCAGTACATTGTGTATCATTTTTGCAACAGGGCTTTTAGATGATTTGTTCAGCATCTCCATTATTTCCGCATTCTCATGCGGCGGCCCGCTTTTAGCACCGGCATCTTTCCATATTTCTTTTAGTGCATCAAGTTCCATACTTTTCTGCTTTTGTAAGTTGACGTAATTTTTCTTTTATCCTGTTCATTTTCACCCGTAGGTTGTTTTGGTTAATACCAAGTATGTCTTCCATTTCTTCATAGGGTTTGTCTTCCAGGTATAACATCACGATTGCCTTTTCTATTTCTGGCAAATGCCTGATGGCTTCATACAGCAGTTTTATTTTTTCTTCAATATCGTTACTACTGTTATGATCCGCTATTTCCTTATTTATAAGATCAAATCCTGTGGTGACAACCGTTCGTTGCTGTTTCCTGTAATCTGAAATGGCTGTATTTAAAGCTACCCGGTACATCCAGGTTGAAAGTTTGGAATCGCCCCGGAATTTGGGATAAGCCCGCCACAACTGTATAATTATTTCCTGGTAAAGATCCTGCCGGTCCGGCAGGGTAGCCGCATAGAGATTGCATACTTTCTGTATCAATCCATTATGTTCAAGGATAAGTTGTACAAATTCGGCTTGGGTCATTGTGAACGCTAATGAACGCTAATTGGTGACGCTAATGAACACTAATTGACGCTAATTTCGCTAATATAGGTCGCTGAAAGACTAAAACTATTACAAGATAAACAGCTTTTTATGAAGAAAATGTATCACCTGGGTACCTGCACCACCTGCCAGGCTATTATCAAAGAAACTGCTATTGCCAGGAAGGGATTTGAAATGCAAGATATTAAGTTGGAGAAGATTACTCCCACCCAGTTAGAGGAAATGAAAAAAATGGCAGGCAGTTATGAAGCGCTGTTTAGCCGCCGGGCCTTAAAGTATAAAGAATTGGGGCTGAAAGATAAAAAACTGGCAGAGAAAGACTACCGGAAATTCATCCTGGATGAATATACTTTTCTCAAACGGCCTGTAGTAATTATGAATGATAAAATATTTGCCGGAAGTGAAAAGAAAATAGTGGAAGCGTTGAAAAAAGAGGTTTTGTAAATAAAAATATTGCTAAAGATGAGGCTGTCTCAAAATGGTTATTGTAAAATAACTTCGCAGAGATGTCGGGAAAGTAAAGATTGATTCTTAACAGGTCATCTCTTTGCTTATTTGCGCCCTTTGCGTGAAATATTACTTTTGAGACAGCCTCATCTTATTTTCTCACAAAATTATTTTTGCACCCAATGTTATATATAACATCTCTTTACCCCGTTCAGAAAGATCGGGCCTATTTTCAACGGTGATAAGATTTTGTGGCAATGTGTATGCTGGCGTTAGCAGGAACTGGCATTTATTAATGCCGAGTATAACGGGAACGGATAACTCATAAGAAAGAATACTAAATTTCCGCGCAGATTCGGTTACCAATTGTTCGCTGCCTGGGAACAATAAAAAGCCGGCGGATTTACTCAAATAAGTTTTTGTGAATTGCTGGGTCCCGGCATAAGCATAAGCAGAAGGATTTACGACCAGAACGGTATGACTGTTTAGCTGCTCACGGAATATATGATCCAGACCAGCTGTAGCGCCATAGTCGGTTTTATCGCTGAATTTAAGATCGCCGCCAGCTGTAAAGTTGATGAATTCATTCAGCCAGGTAAGATTAACCGCTGCCTGCCATTTCAATGCAGACTGAACCAGCTCACTATGGCTTTGATAAAATGGTTTTACCACATAAAAATGCCCTGCGAATTTATTTTCATTTCTGAATTGAAGTCCGGCCGTAGCAATGGTACCGGCGTATTTAAAATTTTGTGTTTTATTATTCACAAAAACCGGGGCGGCGTTGATGTAAATATTTTTGGTGAACCATAATTCCGCCAATGGGAAAAAACCGCTGCTGTGAAAACTATCCGTCCGGCCATAATAATTCAGGTGCGAATTATAATAAACGCCCAGTTTAAGCTGTGCATTATCAGTAGACTGAGTGGAATCACGTTGAGCAAATACCCCGGGTGAAATGAATAAGGCGGTAATTATAAAGAAAATATTTTTGACAGGTTTCATGCAGGCAATTTTTTGAAATATGCCCCGCCTTTTACAACGGGGCATATTTATAAAGGGAAAGGATAAATTTTACTATTTAGAAACCGATGCTTTTGTTTCTGTTGAACTTTGTACGGAAGTGTTTACTTCGGGTTTTACTGAAGCCGTCCCGGCTTTGGTATCAGCAATCGTTGTGTTGGCTTTGCTTTCTGTATTGCTCTTTACTGCCGCAGCTGTCTTCACAGATTCATCGCCTGTTGTTTGTACCCTGGCAGCTGTCGTACCGGTAGCAGTGGCCGTTTTATCAATTACCTTACCGCCATTTACTGCTGTATTGGTTTCAGCATTAGCGGAAAGTCCTGAATTAACTGCCACACTATTATTACCACTATTTGCTTCCGCCTTACCCTGGCTTTGTGTGTTGGCAGAAACTGCTGTGGTTACGGCTTGCTTACCTGAAGCACCCATGGTTGATGAAGTTTTGAGCGCTTTTCCGGAAGCGTTAGATGTTGTTGTGATTACGGTGCTTTTTGCAGCAACTGATGTTGCATTTGCTGCTTGTGTTACAGCGGCGATACTTGTAGTAGCATGCAATGTCGCATTCGTGGTGGATTGTAATCCAAGGTTTACCTGCGAAAATCCAAAACCAGAAATGCCGGTTGCAATTGCTAAAGCGGTTACTTTACGAATTGTCTTCATAGTAGACGTTTTTGATGAATAAATAAAAATTAAAATGATTATATAAAATGCACAGTCATCTTTTAACCACGTAAAAGCATATACTTAAAAAATCAAATAATGCTCCTTCAGGATTTTAAGAAAAATTATTTATCTAAAAAAGAACTGAAGTAACGTGCAAGTATATATGAGACCCGATTAGTTAAAAAGGGTTTAAAAGGAGGGAGATTTTTTTTTGGCATTGCGACAAACAGATGGCCTTTACTTCTTTTATACTTATTACATCATTGAAAAACAGGCCCGAAGAAAAAACGGTTTAGTTGCGGATATATTTTTTGAAAAAATTTCCATTTACATTTTCTGCGGCTGAAAATTGCTGGGCTATTTTCGGCAGTTTTCTAACATTCACCAACCCTTTCATACCTGCATAATCCCGGGCGGAGCTATAGAGGTAATCTTCAGCTGTGGTAACTACCCGGTCGCGGACAGGATTGTTGTGAATAAACTCAATCTGTTCAATAAGCTGTGCAGGTTTTTGCAAGCTGATATAAACAGGATTGGTACAAGTCTGCCATATCTGGAATTTTTTATTTAATCCCAGTACATTACTGAAGCTTTCAAAACGGGCCATCATCCATTCCAGCCGTTTAGGTGGTTCTACACTTATATCTTCCAGTATTTTCTGGGCCGTAAAATTTTTAAATTCCTTTTCAAGTTCAGGTAATGTATGCTCTTCTGCATTGGCAATAAGATGAAGGTGGTTACTCATCAGGCACCATGCGTAAAGATTCAGCCCTTTAGTCGCTATAAAATGATTGAGGGAATGCACAATGATCTGTTTGTAAACAGGACGGATAAAGATGTCTACCCAGTCCACAACATTTAGTGTAATAAAATGGCTGCTATGTTGATGTTCAAATTCTTTTTCTTTTTTTGACATGACCCTAAAGTTTGATTAGCAATTTGTTTACCCAGGGCTTGCGGATTCGCTAAATTCATTGCAAATCTTATTCCGGTTTATGTAAAATGTGGAAAACTGTATGAAATCTGTCCCTGTAAACTGCGTAGATGCCTGGTAGCCTGCTGGATACTGGATGTTGGATACTGGATTCAAAACTTTACTCTATGATCCGCAGCTTTGCATAATTGAGCATAATTTTCTTTTCCCCGTTTAGTTCAAACTTGACAGTGGCTACTGGATTATGGGCAGCACCCTCCATTTTTATGACTTCGCCAAAGCCGAATTTTTGGTGTTCTACCTTTTGTCCCGGTTGCAGGTTGGTGATATCGCTCGGTTTAAAATCAGCGGAAGGAACATGCTCCACCGCTTTATTCTGTGGCTTGGGAGTTAACCAGGTTGGAGTAGTAGATTTTTTCTCGGGCGCTCCATACCTTCTTTCCGTTTCGTAAACAGATTTACCAGATGAACCCCAGCCACCACCATTCATTCTATCGTGGGCAGAACT
Organism: Chitinophagaceae bacterium; assembly: GCA_025963615.1. Lineage (GTDB taxonomy): Bacteria > Bacteroidota > Bacteroidia > Chitinophagales > Chitinophagaceae > JAFDYH01. The sequence goes on from JAOQAL010000455.1 coordinate 15,395, forward strand.
TCCAAAACCAAAATTAGCCTGGTTCTTCGCACCACCACCGGCAAAGCTTCTGTCAACGTGTTGCTCCGGCAATTCACTTATAAACCGGCTTGGCTCATTTTGTACCAGGCTGCCAAATTTATAACGGGTATTGGCATAAGTTATCCATAATCTATGCTTAGCTCTTGTAATTACTACATAAAACAATCTTCTTTCTTCTTCCAGTTCCTCCCTGGTATTAATGCTCATGGCATTGGGAAAAAGCATTTCTTCCAGACCACCGGCAAATACACAACTAAATTCCAGTCCTTTTGCCGCATGTATCGTCATCAGCTTCACAGTATCAGCATTGGGGTCTTTGTTATCTGCATCTGTAACAAGGGTTATCTGTTGCAGATACGACCCAAGACTTTTATCCACTACTTCGCCATCTTCATTATCGGGGCTTTCAATCCATTCCTTAATAGAGTTTAATAACTCCTGTATGTTTTCATATCGCTGTAAACCCTCCGTACTTTTATCATTAAAAAGTTCTTTCACCAGGTTCGTTTGTTTGCCCACATGAAACGCTACTTCATAAGCATTCTGCTTTTGCAGCATGCTGGCAAAACTTTGAATCATCACCACAAAGGTTTCAATAGCTTCGAGGGTACCCGCTTTGAAACCAAATTCTTTGGCCCGCACCAGCACGTCCCACATGCTGATATTATTTTCATTGGCCGCTAGAACGGATTTATCAATGGTTGTTTTTCCGATACCGCGGGCAGGATAATTGATGATACGCTTCAACGCTTCTTCATCCCTGTGATTGGTAATGACACGCAGGTAGGCAACAATATCTTTTATTTCTTTGCGCTGGTAAAAACTAAGGCCGCCATATATAGTATAAGCAATACCCATCCGGCGGAGGCTTTCTTCAAATGCACGGCTCTGCGCATTGGTGCGGTACAGGATGGCAAAATCCCTGTTGCTGTAATGATTACGGAGCTTCTGTTCCTGTATGGTATCGGCTACAAATTTTCCTTCATCATTATCTGTATTGGTGCGTACCAACCTTATTTTTTCGCCTTCAATATTATCCGTCCACAGGTTCTTGGGAATTTGTCCTTTATTATTTTTAATTACCTCGTTGGCAATATTCAGAATGCTTTGTGTACTGCGGTAATTCTGTTCCAGCTTTACTACATGCACGTCTTCATAATCTTTCTGAAACTGTAAAATATTCTGTATGGTTGCGCCGCGAAAACTATAAATACTCTGAGCATCATCTCCCACCACGCATACATTTTCATGCATTGCGCCGAGCAGTTTTATGATTTCATACTGTGCAGGATTGGTGTCCTGGTACTCATCAATGAGAATGTATTTAAACTTATGCTGGTATTTGCTGAGTGATTCCGGGAAATTTTTCAGCAGTTCATAGAATTTCAATAAAAGATCATCAAAATCCATCGCGCCGTTTTTAAAGCAGCGCTTCACATACGCATCATAGATCTGCGCGATGGCCGGGCGGTTGCTGCGCATATCTTCCTGCTGCAGGTAATAATCCGTTGCATAGGCTACAGGTCCCACCAGGGCATTCTTGGCGGAAGAAATCCTGTTATAAACTGTATTGGGTTTATAATGCTTATCATCGAGATTCAATTCATTCACCACTGTTTTCACTACGCTCTTCGCATCATCTGTATCGTAAATAGTAAAATTATTAGGGTAACCGAGGCGGTGTGCTTCAGCCCTCAGGATTCTCGCGAATACCGAGTGAAAAGTACCAATGTATAAATTCCTGGCTTCATTATTTCCGAGTGTTTTTTCCACCCTTTCTTTCATTTCCTTCGCTGCTTTATTGGTAAAAGTCAGCGCCAGAATATTGAATGCGTCCACCCCGTTGGCCATCAGGTGGGTAATCCGGGTAGTCAATACTTTTGTTTTGCCACTGCCAGCCCCTGCAATAATCATCAACGGGCCATCCATATGAAGAACCGCTTCTTTCTGGCGGTCATTTAACTCACTTAAATAATCCTGCATGCTGCGAATTTACAGTTTGTGCATGGGATAAATTCTTCTGTGAAGAAAGAAGAATGTAAAATAGTTTTTGGTTTTGCAATTAGCCTTTATATTTAAAATAATTTCCCCGGAAAAACGTTTTTATTCCGAATAAGCCTCTAATTCAACTACCTATGAAAAAACTGCTATTGATTTCCTGCCTTTTTCCCATAATAGGGTCAGCCCAGAATTTTCATTTTTCCGTGCGTGCCGGTATAGCCTCCTATAATGGCGATCTGAAAAAAAAATCATTCGGCTTCTCCCAATCTTCATTCATCGGCTCCCTCGGTGCGAAATATGATCTTACGGAACATATTACAGCAAGAACTTATTTTTCCTTGACCTCTCTGAAAGGAGATGATAAAAAAGGAAATCCGGTAATGAAAGACCGCAATCTGAATTTTAAAACCAGTGTTCTTGAATGGGAACTGGGGGCGCAGTACAATTTTCTCAATTTAAATGATAGTTGGTGGACACCTTATGTGTATGCTGGCATCGGTGTTTTTCATTTTAATCCTTATACCAAAGATGTAAATGGCAATAAAACTTTTTTAAAACCACTCAGCACAGAAGGGGAAGGGTTTATACCCAGTGTAAGAAAATACAGTCTTACACAATTCAGTATACCTTTTGGGCTGGGAGCAGAACGTTCACTAAATGAAGATATGAAAGTGGGCATTGAACTGGGTTATCGAAAATTATTTACGGATTACCTGGACGATGTAAGCAATGTGTATACGGATGAAGCGGCCTTGCTTGCCGCTAAAGGACAAAAAGCCGTTGATCTTGCTTATCGTGGATATGAAATAGGCGCCGGTCCTTACCCAGGTGCATACACGACAAGAGGTAATCCCAAAAGCAAGGATGGTTATTTTTATATTGCGCTTACCTACACGGTTCGTTTTTATTTTGATAAATACAAACAAATTTCAGGTTTACCCTCCTATAAAAGGGACAAAAAAGTGGGTTGTCCTGCTTCCAGGGGTCGCTAAGGAAGGCTCCTGATCAATGTCCTTTTTGATCAGGAAGGCGTGATAATTTCTCATCTATAACATAAGTCTTTGTCCAACGGTCATGCCACGGATAAGAAGGGGTTCCCAATGCACTAAAAGCATTAAACGGTACCATGCGGCAAAGACCCCGGAGTTGGGCATCACGAACTATAAACGGAGTTCCGTCCTGTCTTACTGCCCGGGTGCCTGTCACCAATTTGCCCAGGGATCTTCCTTTAAATAAAGCCTCGACTATAAACATATAAGTTCCGTAAATCACCTGAATCAGTAATTGCTCCACCAACGAAAGGTTGCCGGTTTCATTTTTTTTAATAAATGACTCTATTACCTGTGGATCAATGGTCGCCGTAATCATCAACGTGATAAACAGCAGGACACCAAAAACAATAACATCAATCAGGTAATTCAAAAAACGTTTTCCCATGCTGGCCTGCACGAGCTTGTATTGCATATCATCAAAAAGATCCTTCTCTTCCACCGGGTTTTCATTGGGCTCCATAAACTGAAATAATTAAGGGGCCAAAATTAGTATAAAAGAGACGATATGAATTTTATGGTTTGTGATGTTATCCGATGCGTCTGGGTTTTTAACAGACCCCCTTCTCAGGAGGTCTGTTTCCAGAGCCTTCCCACTATGCTTTATTGCTAGCTTTTGAAAAAGTACCAGATTTATTTCTTTTCTTCAAATTGATCGATATCTACTCTTATTTTTTTGTCCGGCATTTCATCCACTTCCAATAACAGCGTCACTTTCCCATCTTTGCCTTCAATTGTTATTGTCGCATTTTTTACATCACCAGAGTGATCCTTGAGTGGGACTTTGATAATAGATTTCCCCTCTTTAAACGGCTTTTTCCAGTTGCAGATATCCGATTTGATCGTTCCGGTCATTTTGTCGTCTTCGCTTCCCGGGGCTATCGTAACTTCTGTTTTGGTGATTTGAATTACTGTATTTTCATCGACCGTCTTTTGTACAGCAAAACTGGAATCCAGGTACTGTGTTTTAGAGGAGGTCAGAGTTACTATCTTGTCGCATTGACCAAAGCTTATAGCGCCCAAAACCGTTAGCGCTAAAAGAGCCAGCATCATTTTTTTCATTGTTTTATGTTTAATGGTAAATTAATAATCAAATATAAAATAATGCCAGCTACTATGTAATATATATTAGTTTGCGGTAAATTAGCCCGATAAACGGTTGAATGAGTAGTTAACCAGTTAATGAGGGTCAAAAATCAATCAAACAATAAAAACTCTTAGAAGTCCCCCAGTTCTCAAAAACTTTCAAACCATATAAAAAAACAGGATCCGATAGTGATCAACTGCCTCATAATATGACTAACCGGTAAAGTTTACTTAATTGCAAATCAGATTGCAGGTAACGGGTAAAATTTTTTCTCTGCCTGACAAAAAAGAAAGATTCAAATGCAAACTGCAATTTATCAAGGCAGGTCGCGCCTTTGTACAATTTTATTAATTTAACTTTAAGCAAACGACAACTTATGAAATCCCTGATACTTTTGGCTGCCTGCATCACTGTTTTTGGTTTTGCCGGTTCATTTCCGCCACAACAGGAGTGGCAATCATTATTCAATGGCAAAGATCTCAAAGGTTGGGATACGTATCTCGGACCGCCATCGGACGAAAGCGGAAAAAGAATCAGTGAAATACCCATAGGATTAAATAACGATCCCGATCATGTGTTCACCATTGTAGAGCAGGATGGAGAAAATGTGATCCGCATTTCCGGCAATGGCTGGGGCGGCATCTCTACTACAAAAGAATACGAAAATTACCACCTGCAGCTGCAGTTCAAGTGGGGCACCCTTAAGTGGAAGGATAAAAAGGGAAAGAAAAAAGACAGTGGTTTATTATATCACGCCGTGGGCAAACATGGCGCAGATTATGGTTCATGGATGCGTTCGCAGGAGTTCCAGGTACAGGAAGGCGATTGTGGCGATTATTGGGGCGTAGCCGGTGGCATACAGGATGTACCGGCAAAAAAACAGGCAGTGCAGCGTGCTGATCAGACCGGGACGGCAGACTCAGTCGTTTACGTTTACGATCCTGCCGGACAGTTATATACATTCAGTGAAAAAAGCCCGGTTGGCCGTCATTGCATTAAAGCTGGTAACCCGGAAAAACTCTCCGGCGAATGGAATACCCTGGAGTTGTATTGTCACGGCGACACCAGCGTACACGTTGTCAATGGAAAAACGGTAATGGTTTTATATCATTCGCGCCAGGCAGATAGTGGAAAGGAATTGCCGCTTACCAAAGGAAAACTCCAGATACAATCAGAAGGAGCGGAAGTTTTTTACAAACAAATAAAATTGCGGCCATTGAAAAGCATTCCGCAGGACGTGTTGAAATAAAAAGTAGTGCCGGGAAACTATATTCTATAAGATTTATGCGGACATTACCTATCAAATTTTTATCAGCGAAACATCAGTACACATAGGGCAATGTCATTAGGTAGATGTCGGGAAAGTAAAGATTGATTCTTAACCGGTCGTCTCTTTGCGTTCTTTGCTTCTTTGCGACCTTTGCGTGAAATATTACTTTTGAGTCAGCCTCAAAACCCGCTTTTTAATAGGGTGCTACCCACAAAATGCCCAGCTGGGGCATGGAAGACTAGATGCTGGATATTAGATCCTAGATGCTGGGTTCCCCGCTGAGGCATCTACTTATTATTACTATAATAATATCAGCCTCCGAGGCCTTTAATTTGTGTCGGGGTTGTTATTTTTGGTTCAGGCCGAAAGACATTTAAAATAAACATCCACGTAACTTTAAGCAACCCAAACAATCAACACTTGAAACCACTTATCATTCTGCTTTGCTGTTGTATTATGATCGCATCATGGCCTGCAAATGCCCAGTCAATAAAAGACAGCAACCCCAAAGACAGTATTTTAAAAGTAAAAAAAACTACTGATTTTACAATTGACGGACATGGCAACGCTCCGCAGTGGAGCCAGGCTAAATGGCTAAACCTGCCGCAAAGTGGAGGTGCAAGCTCACCCTATACTACCCAATTCAAAATACTCTATTCGGATACCGGCATCTATTGTTTGTTTACCTGCCATGACAAAAAGCTAACGGCTACCCGCGATGCTGATTTCCTCGACCTTTATAATGAAGATGTCGTAGAAGTGTTTTTTCACCCTGATGAAACACAACCGGTATACTTTGAATACGAACTATCGCCGCTGAATTATGAATTGCCCATCATGGTGCCCAATTTCAAAGGGCGGTTTTATGGATGGCGGCCCTGGAATTATGAGGGCGCCCGCAAAACCCGGCATGCCACGCATATTGAAAAAGAAGGCAGTGGGATTTCATCCTGGACAGCTGAATTCTTTATACCTTATGCGCTGCTGAACCCCTTACCCAATACACCACCACAAAAAGGCACCAGATGGAGGGCTAATTTTTACCGCATAGATTATGACAACGGCACGGCCGGCTGGTCGTGGCAGCTTACCGGCAAGACCTTTCATGAATATGACAGGTTCGGGACGCTTGAGTTTGAGTAAATAAAAGACAGAAACTAAATAGTTTGATCTAGAGTCATTAATACTTATTTTGCTGACTAAAGCCACTATTGAAAATGAAAATTCTTTTCTTCTTTCTGCTACTGGTCATAGCCGACTCAAACTTATTTGCACAAAATGATACGGTTGTTGTTTATTTTGATCACGCCGGTAAACCTTCTTCTGCAGATGATGCTGTTAAGTTCTGTCTTCAGATAAAACAAAACGACCATTATAAAAAACTGATGGTTGATGGCAGTGATAATAAGGTAGAATCCATTGCTTACTTTACGGATGCTGAATGTAAAAACTATGATGGCCCTTATAAGGAAATTTATAAAAATAGCAAGACCCGGAAATCAGGTTATTACCTCCAAAACAAAAAAACAGGGCTATGGAAATCATGGGCTGACAATGGCAAACTCACTGACTCCCTTGTTTACAGAAATGGGTTTATTTATGGCCTTGGCTTGCAGTGGAATTGGGACGGAAAAGTAACCGATTCATTGATATTTGAGGAAGGAGGCAACGGGGTCGGCCATGGTTATTGGA
>JAOQAL010000497.1 GCA_025963615.1 Chitinophagaceae bacterium
CCCTGTACCAACAGGTGCTGATACCGTGGTGATGCAGGAAAAAACAAAAACTGAAAATGGTTTACTGATCATAGAAGATAAAACCCTGGAAACAGGGTTGAATGTGCGGCCAAAGGGTTCTGAAATAAAAGCCGGAGCACTTGCCTTTACTAAAAACAGCCTGCTAACCCCGGCAGCCATTGGTTTTCTGGCAGGCATTGGCCATACTGAAGTAAATGTATATCCCTTCCCCCGTATCTGTATTATCATTACAGGCAATGAACTGCAACAACCGGGCGAACCATTACAATACGGGCAGGTTTATGAATCCAATTCGTTTGCCTTAACGTCTGCCTTGCAACAGCTAAGCATTCGCGAAATCGATGTCATCCGGGCTGATGATGAACTGGACTCATTAACGGGTATATTGAATAACGCCTTGCATCAGCATGACGTGGTTTTGATTACTGGCGGCGCCAGCGTGGGGGATTATGATTTTGTATTGCAAGCCGCTGCTGGTTGCGGCGTTGAAACCATCTTTCATAAAATAAAACAAAGGCCCGGGAAACCGTTATTCTTTGGAAAAAAAGAAAATAAATTAGTGTTTGGTTTACCAGGCAATCCTGCTTCTGTAATCACCTGCTTCTATGAATATGTGGCTCCCGCCCTGGCGCAGTTGAGTAACAAAAAATTTAATTTGCAAAAACTAGAGATTCCTTTGGCGAAACCATTTAAAAAACCGGCGGGACTCACTCATTTTCTCAAAGGTTTTTACGATGGTAAATCAGTAACGCCCTTGCATGCCCAGGAATCCTACCGGCTCAGTTCTTTTGCGAATGCCAATTGCCTGATTCAAATAAATGAAGAAGTGACCGAATGCAAAGAAGGAGAAGCCGTGGAGATACATTTGTTACCTCAATGATTAATTTCTTATGGACCACGTGATTTTATTTTACGGCCTGCTGTTTCTCGTTGCGTTTCTGTATGCTTCGGTTGGGCATGGCGGAGCCAGTGGCTACCTGGCCTTGATGGCGCTTTTCGGTATGACTCCCGACATTATGAAGCCGACTGCCCTGATGTTGAATCTTTTTGTTTCGCTGACTTCATTTATCCAGTTTTACCGGGGCGGTCATTTTAAATGGAAAATCTTTTTACCCCTGGCGATCGCTTCAGTACCTTTTGCTTTTATCGGGGGATTAATCGCGATTGACGCTTCGGTCTATAAAAAGATTTTGGGGTTGCTTTTGATTATACCGATCGTCCGGTTTATATTCTTTGCGAATATTCCAGTCCATGAACTAAAAAAATCAAACACGATATTATCCTTATTGATTGGCGCAACCATTGGTTTACTTTCAGGGCTGATTGGAATCGGTGGTGGTATTATCCTTTCACCCATTTTATTATTCTTAAAATGGACCGACCAGAAACAAACAGCAGCCATCAGCGCTTTATTTATTTTCGTTAATTCATTTTCAGGACTTGCCGGCCAGTTGACAAAGGGAATTCATTTCAGCCAGGATATGTACGCCTATGTTGGAATCGCCTTTACCGGTGGCTTGTGTGGCGCTTATTTTGGTTCGCTGAAATTTAACCAGAATGTCCTGAAATATGCGCTCGCGATGGTATTGATGCTGGCAGCTTATAAACTTTTGTTTACCCAAGCCTGAGATTAAAACGGTCAGGCGGAGACCGTATTAATAAAAATGTACCGCTAAAGTTTACCAGAAGCTGATTAAATTTGCATTCTTAGCAGGTATTTTCATGGAGATTAATCTTATCATATTCGGCAAACTTATTGACATTACAGGATCGGCAGCCATGACGATTAAGAATGTAGCCGATACAGCACAATTAAACGAACAATTACATAGTCGCTACCCGGCTTTGAGCAGTTATCCTTATGTAATAGCGGTCGAACAAGAAATTGTTCATGCCAACACCCCTTTAAAAAATAAAGATACTGTCGCGCTTTTGCCGCCGTATGCCGGAGGGTAATAACTATGCAGGAAAAAAAACCAAAAAACATATTTGTTCAGGGAGCCATTGCCGCTTCCTTTATTGCAGATAGCATTCAAAAACACAAGAGCCAAACCGGTATAGGCGGACATAGTATTTTTCTTGGACAGGTTAGAGCGGATATCATGGGTGAAAAAAAAGTTGCTTCCATTGAATATACCGCTTACGAAGAAATGGCGCTTGAAATAATGCATATTATCCGGGAAGCCATTTTTGCAAAATACCCACTGACCTGCCTGCATGTACATCATAGCCTTGGCAATATTGCAGCAGGAGAAATCTGTTTGTTTGTTTTCGCTTCCTCCGCTCACCGCAAAGCAGCCATGGACGCCTGCGGGGAAACGGTTGAAAGATTGAAAGCGGAATTACCCATCTGGGGAAAAGAATTGTTTGAGGACGAGACTTACAAGTGGAAGGAAAATATATAAATGGTCATGGAGAATGAATAAAGGTAAGTCCAAACATTCCTGATTACCTGTTATGTATCATTCATACTTTATAACCCATCATTCAATATGTCAATACGAATCTTTATAACCGGGGGCACATTTGATAAAGAATACAATGAGCTTACCGGGGAACTATTCTTTAAAGAAACTCATTTGCCGGAAATGTTGAACCGCAGCCGCAATACCGTAGATGTTACCGTTCGGACGCTGATGATGATAGACAGCCTGCAAATGACAGACGAAGACCGGGAACTGATTGTTCACCAATGCCGTCATACAGAAGAAGACAAAATTATTATCACGCATGGCACCGATACCATGACCGTAACGGCCAGGGTACTGGCAGAAAAAATAAAAAACAAAACGATTGTGATTACCGGTGCCATGATCCCTTATAAATTCGGAAGTTCCGATGGCTTCTTTAATTTAGGCAGTGCGTTGGCCTTTGTACAAACCTTACCCGCCGGGGTTTATATTGCTATGAATGGCAAGCCATTTAATTGGGACAACGTCCGTAAAAACAGGCAAAGCGGCCAGTTTGAAGAACTAATATAAAATATCTTGTACTGCTTATGGTTGATATCACACATAAATCAAACACACTTCGGGAAGCCATCGCTTCCGCTGTATTGAAAGTGTCAAAACAGGAAACGATTGATGCTATTCAGCAACGGAAGGTACCCAAGGGCGATGTTTATGAATTTTCAAGAGCTGCGGGTTTACTGGCCATAAAAAAAACCAGCGATGTTATTCCGGATTGCCATCCGTTACCGATAGAATATGCTGCCATTACACATCATATTGACGGGTTGAATATTATTATCCAGGTAGAAGTACACAGTATTTATAAAACCGGCGTGGAAGTAGAAGCCATGCATGGCGCTGCCATCACCGCCCTTACCATGTATGACATGTTAAAGCCGCTCGATAAAGGAATAGAAATTTCTGCTGTAAAACTGGAAAGTAAAAAAGGTGGTAAAACGGATTTCAAAGATCAGTCGCTGGATAATTTAAAATGCGCGGTGATTGTTTGTTCTGATAGTGTATCAAAAGGAACTAAAGAAGACAGTGCAGGAAAAGCCGTTGCCGGTAGATTAGAAAAACTGAAACTCACCGTTTCGTTTCATGATATTATTCCGGATGATTTTTCAACCATACAAACAAGAGCAAAACAATTGAGTAATGAGGGATACCAGCTTGTTTTATTTATTGGAGGTACCGGTCTGTCTCCCAGAGATATTACACCGGATGCCATTAAGCCATTACTGGATCGTGAAATTCCCGGCGTGATGGAAGCAGCCCGTAACTATGGCCAGCAAAGGACGCCCTATGCTATGCTTTCGCGCGGTGTAGCAGGTTTTATAAAAAATACATTGATACTCACCTTACCAGGTAGTACCCGCGGCGCCGGGGAAACTATAGATGCTGTGTTTCCCTATCTACTGCATGTTTTTCGCGTGGCTAAAGGAATGCGGCATGATTCATAGCTGATACGTACACCGTGCTTTCATTATTAATCGTTCCGGAAAAAAATAAATATTCTTTACCAGGAAAAAGCTGTACCGCAATTTTTTGTCGAAATCTCCGGGACAATTTTGCTGGCAATTCCGTTGGGGAAAATCTAAACGAAAGATCCTGCTATCGTTATGAGTGAGGGTTACAAAAAAAATTAGCCTGAT
>JAOQAL010000500.1 GCA_025963615.1 Chitinophagaceae bacterium
AATTGTTTAAATTGAACCCGGCTTTCCGTTCGCGGTCAATCCATGATTGATGTATTCCGCGGGGCGGGTGAAACCGGATAGCGGGTAGTCGTTTGTTATTCTGCAAAACAGGGCCTGATGATTATCATCAACGGGTTGGGTACAGTCCTAACACGTATAATGGTTCCCGTTACCTGGCAGAAGGCTTGCAAATTAAAAAGTCTTTTTTATGTTAAAAAACATGCTGGTTCTACTTGTAATTTATTTGTCCATTAACCCGGTTATTGGCCAACCAGCCAGCAGTACAGGTATTGATAAATGGAAGGGGTATGAGCGGGTGAATTTTTCAATCGCGGGTCACGCTGCTTATTTTGTAAAACCCGCTAAACCGCTTGCTGGTAATCCGTGGGTCTGGCGGGCTTCCTTTCCTGATTGGCATACAGAAATGGATAGTTTTTTACTGGTTAAAGGACTTTATATAGCATATATCAGTATCGATAATGAGTATGGAAGCCCCTATGCCATGCAGGTTTGGGATAGATTTTATAATTACCTGGTAGATTCCTTTTTTCTTTCTTCTAAAGTTGCACTGGAAGCAGTGAGCCGCGGCGCGTTATATGCCTATGGCTGGGCCAAGCGTAACCCCGATAAAGTGAATTGTATTTATGCTGAAACGCCGGTCTGTGATATTAAAAGCTGGCCTGGTGGAAAAGGAACCGGCATTGGAGATTCAGCATCCTGGAAACAATTGTTGCAGGTGTATAGGATGAATGAAACGGAGGCCATGGCATTTAACGACAATCCTATTGATCATCTCGAGGGACTGGCTGCCTTCAAAGTACCTCTGTTGCATATTATTAGCCTCAATGACCAGGCGGCTCCTCCAGCGGAAAATAGTGATATACTGGTAAAGAGATATTATGACCTGGGCGGTCCTGTTATGGTCTATCCCGTAACAACAGGTCCCATGGAATTATATAATCATCATTTTCCCATTGAGCATGCTGACCGGTGGGCTGATTTTATCACAAGTTATTGCTACCCTGTAAAGAACCCGTTGCCGGCTGAGCAGTATGTAAACATCCGTGGTGGACTGCATAATAGTTATGCAACTATCGCGAAAAATAAAAATGTTACCGTGGCTTTCCTTGGCGGGTCTATTACTTACAATCCCGGTTGGCGGGATAAAGTTTGCTCGTATTTAAAAGAAAGGTTTCCCGGAACCAGATTCCGGTTTATTGCTGCCGGGATCCCTTCTTTGGGAAGCCTGCCACACGCTTTTCGCCTGCAAAGAGATATACTGGATTCAGGAAAAATTGACCTGCTTTTTGTAGAAGCCGCCGTTAATGACAGGGCGAACAATACCGACAGCCTTACACAGGTTCAATCAATGGAAGGCATTATACTCCATGCAAAAAATAATAATCCCGCCATGGATATTGTCATGATGTCTTTTGCCGATCCTGCAAAAATCCAGGATTACCATAACGGCGTTACACCGGTGGAAGTATTTAACCACGAACTGGTGGCAGCCCATTATCAACTGCCTTCGCTAAATGCCGCGAAAGAAATTTATGATAAACTGAATAATCATGAATTTAGCTGGGAGTATGATTTTAAAGATCTGCATCCTTCGCCTTTTGGGCAGGAGTTATATTTTGCGGCCATTAAGAAATTATTGCAACAATCTTTTGAGGATAGTTCCTTGCCGGCACGGAGCAGTATTCTTCCGAAACCTTTGAATAATTCAAGTTTCATCAAGGGGAAATATACCGCGATTCAGAATGCAAAATATGATGAGGCCTGGAAAGTGGTGAATGACTGGGTACCGGCAGATAAACTTCCCACCCGGGATGGCTTTGTGCATGTGCCCATGCTGGTAGCGAACCAGCCGGGTGCTTCATTATCGTTTTCTTTTAAAGGCACTGCAGTTGGAATTGCAATTGTATCCGGGGCGGATGCCGGCACCATTTCTTATTCAATTGATCAGGGTGGGTATAAAAAAATGGACCTGTACACCCCATGGAGTTCGATGCTTCATTTGCCATGGTATTTAATATTGGGCAGGAGCTTGAAAAACGAAAAGCATATTGTAAGAATTAAAATAGATGAAGAAAGCAACAAACAAAGTGAGGGCCATGCCTGCCGGATTGTGCATTTCCTCGTAAATGAAGGCAGGTAAAGAAAAGCATAATAATAATCCTTCGTTTATCCTCAGATATTCTCAAAATTTGCGTGTACTTGAAATAAATAAAATAATTTGTAGCTTTTTATGAAACGCAACGATTCTAATGCCAGTAAAAAATAACTCAGTAATGAAACAACAAGCCCGGATGATCCGCCTGTCATCGCACATTATGCCAACGGTTTTTTTTATGTCTTCTTTTGCTCTCTTATTTTCATGCAACAATGACAGCAGCCCCGGCAAGACCGCTATCGTTGATACATTAACGGAAGAACAAAAACATCTTCCTGAAAATGCGCTGAAAGGGTTGGTAGTAGCTGAAGGACTCGAAGTAACACCCATGGCTACTGAACCCATGCTAAAAAACCCTACCAATATAGATGTAGATGAAAGAGGACGGGTATGGGTGACCGAAGCATACAATTACCGTCCGGCTGTTAATGGAAATCCCACCAACCCGAAAGGTGACAGGATTATGATCCTGGAAGATACCAATGGCGATGGGAAAATGGATACCGCAAAAGTTTTTTACCAGGGTGCAGAAATCAATGCGCCCCTCGGCATTTGTGTATTGGGTAATAAAGTCTTGGTTTCTCAAAGCCCGTACGTGTGGGCTTTTTATGATGATAATGGAGATGATGTTGCGGATCGTAAAGAAATTTTATTCCAGGGTGTTGGAGGAGTACAGCATGATCATGGAATACATGCTTTTACGTTTGGCCCTGACGGTAAGTTGTATTTTAATTTTGGCAATGAAGGAAAAACCCTGAAAGATAAGAAGGGCAAAACAGTACTTGACCAGGATGGGGAAGAAATCGGCCCTGGTAAATATAAACAGGGAATGGTATTCCGTTGTGATACCGATGGCTCGCATGTTGAGTGCCTGGGACAGAATTTTCGTAATCCCTACGAGGTAGCCGTAGACAGTTACGGTACCTTATGGCAAAGTGATAATGATGATGACGGTAACCGCGGTGTCCGTATCAACTATGTGATGCAGTATGGAAATTATGGGTATACTGATGAAATGACGGGAGCCAGTTGGGGATACAACCGCACAAATATTGAAGATTCCATACCGTATCGGCACTGGCATTTAAATGATCCAGGTTCTGTGCCCAATCTTTTACAGACCGGCGCGGGCTCACCGACGGGTATGGTCGTTTATGAGGGTTCGTTATTGCCGGCTGTCTTTCATAACCAGGTAATACATAGTGATGCGGGTACGAATGTTGTTCGCTCTTATCCTGTAAAGAACAGTGGAGCTGGTTATTCTGCGGAGATAATAAATATATTAAAAAGTGAAAAAGATCAATGGTTTCGTCCCGCGGATGTTTGCGTAGCGCCGGATGGTTCGTTAATTATAGCCGATTGGTATGATGTAGGAGTTGGTGGTCACCAGGCGGGTGACCAGGTCAGAGGAAGGATCTACAGGGTAGCGCCTAAAGGTTCAGTTTATTCGATAAAAAAAGAAGACTATTCAACGGCGGCAGGTGTTGTGGCAGCCTTACAAAATCCTAATTTATCCGTGCGGTATCATGCATTCACTGCATTGCAGGCCATGGATAATAAAGCGATTCCTGAACTGGAAAAATTATGGAATGGAACTGGTGATTCGCGGATGAGAGCAAGGGCTTACTGGGCATTGCTGAAAATAACGGGCGCAAATGGTCAAAAGTATATCCAGCAGGCCGTTAAAGAAACAGAACCCAGCTTGCGGATCCTGGCCATAAGGTCGGCTGTAGAATTAAACAAGAATGTTGCCGGCGTAACAGGCCAATTGGTAAACGATCCTGACCCCCAGGTACGCCGCGAGTGTGCATTGGCGTTACATCATAGTAAATCACCGGAGGCAGCGGCATTATGGGTTACCCTCGCCGGCCAATATGATGGTAAAGACCGCTGGTATCTTGAGGCCTTGGGGCTCGGCGCTGACCGGCAATGGGATTCATTCTTCGCGGCTTGGCTTGACAACGTAAAAGATCCTTTGCAAAACCAGGCTTCCCGTGATATTGTCTGGCGCGCCCGTAACGAAGCCGCCGTGCCCTGGCTTGCTCAGCTTGCGTCGCAGCAGAATACCCCGTTAAAAGAAAGGTTGAGATACTTCCGTGCATTTGATTTTCATTCCGGCCCTGCCAAATCAACCCGGCTGCTGGAAATGATTGAAAAAAATGTTGCCGGGAATGTGGATTTTAATAAATTGATTTTACACCTGCTTGATTATAATACGGTCAGTAAATCTCC
>JAOQAL010000507.1 GCA_025963615.1 Chitinophagaceae bacterium
TCAACATACCGGATGCATAATCCTCAAGACTCATTTTATAAAAATTGCCAAAGAATAAAAGGTTGACTTTTTTATCATCGATATCCGCCTGGTTAAATGTCCCATTAGGTATCCGCGGCCTGGTAGCGAGCACGGAAAAGATGATGGTGATCAGATTTACCGAAATGAGCATAATGGAAGGTATCTGAAGATTTCTGTTTTCATCAAGCCTTCTGAGCAATAAGCTTATAACAACAGAAATGATAATTGAATTTACCTGGATCATTATATGGGCCTTATTATCCGCCTGGGTACTTAACCGCTGATTGGCACCAGAACTTATTTTAAATACCGTTTCGATACCCCGCGCCGGTCTTTTCTTCTTTTTTTTCTTTTTTACATGCAGCGGAGCTGATTCCGATGCCTGTTCTTCCTCTTCATATTTATGAATCAGCGCTGCCAGCGGATCCGTTTTCGGTTGTTCTTTTTGTAGTAGTTTATTTATATTTGCTTTCTTTTTTTCATTCAGCAACAATTGACAGTAATCTGTCCAGTAGTGATGCTCCTGGATAAAGCCAACCGAGCTTTTACGCCAGTCTTCTTTACTGATCTCTTTATGGCCCGTTGCCTCAGCTTCCTTACGTAACAGTTTATTCCGCTCATTAAATTCTTTGGTGCCAAAATGAAAAAGATCTGCATCACAAAGAATTTGTTCTGATAAATTCTCAGGGTGCTGCGGCATCCGGGTAGCAAGAATGCAACTTCTTATGGCGATTATCAGTTTTCCCTCAACATTTTTTTCTTTCAGAAAAACTTCGGCCATGTCTGCGCCTCTTTGTTCATGATTACTGGCGCCGCCCGTGCAATAGCCTATATCATGAAACCATGCGGCCATTTGCACTACAAAGAAATCTTCGTCGTCTAATTGATAATGATTCGCTATTTGCGAAGAGGCAGCAACTACATTTTCCGTATGGATGAGATTATGGTAAAATAATCCGGGATTATTATGTTCCCGCATGTATTGACGGACATAATCGGCGGCCTGGGCAATTAACGCAACATAATTCATATGAAGGGGTTTGATCCTGGGTGGTGTTTGTATCCAATATCGCTGCTCAAATATATTTTGAAATAAGTTTTAAAAACACTTTACCTGATTATTCCTGGCAGGCGACACATTTTGGATCGATGCAATACCGGCAAAGGCAAGCTGGCTGCGGAATTTAAAAAAGCGTTTGCACGCCATAAGCAATTTTCGCTTCATGCTCCAGCAACCACTTCTTGCGCCATAAGCCACCACTATAACCCGTTAATTCTTTGTTGGCTCCGATCACCCGGTGACAGGGAACGATGATCGCGACATTATTTCTACCATTCGCATTGGCAACAGCCCGGGTAGCTTTTGGATCGCCGGTGCGGCGGGCCAATTCAAGATAGCTGATCGTTTTAGCAAAGGGAATAGCCATGAGTTCATTCCAGACTTCTTTTTGGAATACCGTTCCTGCCTGGTTAATCAACAATTCAAATTGCCGTCTTTCACCATGAAAATATTGGATCAGTTGTTCAATGCATTGAATAAGGGAGGGCGGGAAATTTCTTCTTTTTGTATCAACCCGTTCCACTTTATCGTAAAAAGTTACTTCGGTGATAAACTGTTCAATCGCGGAAATTTTAAGTACGCCAACGGGGGAGTGATAGTATGTGGTAAAAACTTCATTCACTGGAAAATGATTTCCCTTGTTAACAAATATAACGAAAGAAAGAAGGATACACGATCTCAGCCAATTTTACTACCATTGCTTACCGCGTTTCCGGGCTGCAGCAGCACGACATCCTTATGATCGTCATATACCCCCAATACCAGGCATTCGCTGATAAAAGTTCCGATTTGCTTTGGCGGAAAATTTACAACGGCAATTACCTGTCTGTTCAACAGGTCTTCTTTTTTGTAATGTACTGTTATCTGTGCAGACGACTTTTTAATACCTGTTTCAGCGCCAAAGTCAATGACCAGTTTGAACGCCGGTTTACGGGCTTGCGGAAAATCATTTACTTCCAGTATGGTGCCTACCCGGATGTCTACTTTTTCAAAATCATTCCAATTGATTGTCATATTAGAGCGGTTTTATTCTTAAAATAAAAATAGGGCACCCGATTGAGAATAAATTTTTGATGGTGACCGGGTTAACTCATAACTTAAGGAAATTTTTGCCAAATGAATACCCCTAAAAAAACTAAACCCGCCGTCTCCCGGCGCAATTTTATTAAAAACTCTTCAATTATTGCCGGTAGTTTTATGATTGTTCCGCGGCATGTATTGGGTCGCGGTTTTATAGCACCCAGTGATAAATTAAATATCGCCGGTATTGGCACCGGGGGCAAAGCGGAAGTCAACTTACCATATGCCTGGAATAAAGGCGCGGAAAATATTGCAGCCCTTTGTGACGTGGATGACCGCATGGCGGTCAATGCAAGAAAGCAATGGCCCAATGCTCCTTATTATAAAGACTACCGGGAACTGCTGGATAAGGAAGCAAAAAATATTGATGCCGTTATTGTTACCACTCCGGATCACATGCATGCACCTATTGCCCTTGCCGCCATGCAGCTAGGGAAGCATGTGTATTGTGAAAAACCATTGACTCATGATATCTATGAAGCCCGCATGCTGACGCAGGCGGCGAAAAAATATAAGGTCGTTACTCAAATGGGTAACCAGGGGAGCAGTGGTGATGATACCCGAAAGATAGAAACATGGATACAGGGAGGCTTACTCGGCGATGTGGGTACCGTACATGTGTGGACCAACCGGCCTACCTGGCCGCAAGGCGTACCCGCACCCACCGGGAAATTCGATATCCCAAAAGAACTGGATTGGGATCTTTGGCTGGGCACGGCGCCACAAAGGGAGTATAATCCCGGTTACCTGCCGGCTATCTGGCGTGGATGGAGTGATTTTGGTACCGGTTCGCTCGGTGACATGGGCTGTCATTTTATTGATGTGCCTTACCGTGCTTTAAAACTCGGTTATCCCACCGCGGTAGAATGTAGTGTAGGCTCCGTGTATACCGGCTTTTTCCAGGAATTAATCAGCCCGGATAGTTATCCGCCATCTTCTGTTACATATTTACAATTTCCTGCCCGGGGTTCTATGCCTCCGGTAGAATTGGCTTGGTACGATGGTGGGATTAAACCTAAACGTCCCAAGGAGTTATTACCGGATGAAGCATTGGGTACTTACGATGGTGGAATCATTTTTGAAGGCACCAAAGGAAAATTAATGGCCGGTCTTTTTGGTGGAAATCCTGTATTGCTTCCTACCAAACTGATGAAAACAACTCACCTTCCAAAATCTAAATTTCCATTCGTACCAAACGGTATTGAAGGTCACCAGAAGCAATGGGTTGATGCCTGCAAAAAAGGATATGGTGCCTATACCAGTTCGTCATTTGATAAAAGCGGGCCCCTCGTGGAAACGGTATTAATGGGAAACCTGGCGGTGCGAAGTTATAATTATAGTGAAACCAATGCGAAAGGTGATAAAACGTTCCCTGGCCGTAAGAAATTATTATGGGACGGTGAAAATATGAAAATCACCAATTTTGAACCGGCCAACCAATTTGTGAAAAGAAATTACCGTGGAAGTTATAAATTAGAACTTTAATTCGCTTTAAATCCTGACACATAAAACACAACGCATCAATGAAATTCGCTATAAAATTTTCGGGCTATCTTTTTAATTAGCTATGAAAATTTTTGCGGCAAATAACATTCCGGACTATATTCGGGGCAGGTGCTGTTAAAATTAAAAACTAAAAATTACAGATGAAAAAGAAACAAGATCTAAACAAAAGTCGCCGGGAGTTCATCCGCAACAGTTCGATTGCTGCGGCCGGCTTTTTTATCGTACCCCGCCATGTATTGGGTGGCAAAGGGTTTATAGCCCCCAGTGATAAACTAATTGTTGCCGGTATCGGTGCTGGTGGTAAAGGAAACAGTGATTTGAATAATTTTTATAAAAGCGGTAAGGCGGAAATAGCCGTGCTATGCGATGTAGACGACAGGCAGGCTGCAGAAACCCGTAAACAATTTCCGAAGGCCAAATATTATAAGGATTACCGGGAAATGCTCAGTAAGGAAGGCAAGTCCATCGACGCCTGTTCTGTTTCTATTCCTGACCATCAGCATGCGGTGGCAGCTATGGCAGCGATGCAGCTCAATAAACATGTTTATGTACAGAAACCATTGACGCATGATATTTATGAAGCCCGTATGCTTACGCAGGCAGCCCATCGTTATAAAGTAGTAACGCAAATGGGAAACCAGGGTGCATCAGGCGATGGTGTCCGCCAGTTACAGGATTGGTACAAGGCGGGTCTTATCGGCGATGTACATACGATACATTGCTATACCGACAGGCCGATATGGCCGCAGGGCGTAGCAAAACCAACTACGGTTAATAACATACCCCCTGAATTGGATTTCGATCTTTGGCTGGGAACAGCACCTAAGAAAGATTATTTCGATGAGTTACTTCCATTCAACTGGCGTGGTTGGTGGGACTATGGCACC
>JAOQAL010000512.1 GCA_025963615.1 Chitinophagaceae bacterium
TAAAAGCCGTTTAATCAATATGGACATAAAGAAACTATCTGAAACGATCGCCAAGGCGCTGAGTGAAAGCCCGGAGTTTATGGCCTTGTTCCAACCTCAAAACGGGGCTGCTAAGCCAGCCCCTAAAAAGAGGCTTACAAAAGAAGAGCGGCTCCGGAATGTGAAGAGAATGCTAACCGCTGAAAGTTTAAGGAGGGGAAGCAAAACAAAATAAATAAAATATCAACTATGTAAACAAAAACACCGCAGGTGGCGACCTGCGGCATTATAAAACATAAACTGTAACATTTATGAAGCTCCAAATTAAAGAGAATTTGGCAGAAAAGAAAGCGTGCTGCCGTAACGAAAGTCCTGCACCTTGTAGATCTCCTCAAAAAATTGCACAAAAGCCTAATGATCCTGGAAAGGACCTAGCCAAGGCCAAAAAGAAAATCAAGGATATCAATTACGAATTAACTCTGTTTCGAAATTGTTACAACGAGCAAAAACAAAAATCTGAATCTCTCCTATTACAGAATAAGATACTCAGAACGATTTTAGAAAGTGATCAGCAGATTTTAAAATCAACGATCTTATCGTATGATATTATGAAATCAGAGGCGGATAGATATAAAAAAATGTATGCTGAGTTATCTGAAAAAAAGTCCAGTGAAAAAATAGTGCAAAGACCAGTATTCTCCAAAGTGGAAAAACCTATCAAGTTAATATGCATTAATACTGATTTCATAACAGGTTTAAACGATGAATCATCTAGGGCAACTTGGTCAGAGGAATCTCTTAAATTAAGCCTATATGAAACTTATACATCTCCAGGTAAGTGCTTAGATGTTGATGGAAACGAATGTTATTGGATTAATGAAACAAATGGACCAAAACGGGCGGAACGTTTTAAAGAATACAAATAGCTGTTTCGCGACGGACGTGCCAGGAGTGAAGTACAACCAGGTTATAGGGGAAATAGCACTTCAAGCAACAGTTGATTATCAGCAAAATTTAAGGCATTGACAGATTTATGTAGCATATAGTGTAGCAATTCAATGCTTGAGGATCATCAAACCCAGAGCTTCGAATTTCATTAAATTTGTAAAACAAATCCCCCTGCCACTTGCAATGATCAGGGGGATTAAAATATCAAGAAGATGAACAAAAGTAATAAAGATAAAAGTAGCGGTGGAAGAGGAATGCTTATACCGAGACTTCGTGATTTTAAAATTCAAAGAGAACATCACTGGACCGATCACCAGTACATAAAAGCAGCGGAGGCCCTAAACACCTTTACCGACCTTATGGACAAGGTTGAGTTCATTTACAACCATTCGGGGGCGTCCGGCTTGTTTGGATTTATAAATAGAACAATAGATGGTTCTTCCGTTAGATATGGGTTGAATGCTAAAGACTATACGACATCGCAAAGTATCGGGTGGTATTATATCGTACATGAAAATGAAGTCCTATTAAAGGAAATAGTGAACAACTTTTCTATAAAATATGCGTTGTGTGACGAAGACGAAAAGGAGATTTTTATCAATGACAACCTTGAATACATAGAGAAAGAGGTTAGAAAGAATTACTCCGAAACTGATCAGCAATATTTTCGCTCCAATCCTTTTGCATATGGATATCTGAGCGAAAGACGAAAGGACAATTCATGGTCCTTTATTGGAATGGATAAAAACTCTTTTACCTTTCCTTTCTGCTTCGAGGTGGCCCGCGGCGCGGCGTATTATAAATTTCAAAGGTATCTAATACATGCCCTTACTCTTTTAAAGGATTCTCCCGTAACCAAAACAGCTACCGCATTCTCAGACGAAAAACCAACCGTTGGTGCGATTGCCATTGCTCATGTCTTTTGGGGTAAGGTTGATGACACAAAAAAAATCACCAAAACAAATGTTGCTTCTTTGTCTACACAATATGGGATCAGCCGTAATACCTTGCTAAAAGAATTTTTGTTTTATAGCAACCAACAAAATCTTTTGGATTTACCTGAAGATAAGAAAGAATCAAAAAAAACAGTTCAACCTTTTGTCAAAAGACTTATTCAAGCTTCTGAGTTTATAAAAGACAAGTCACCAAAGGCTTTTAGGGAACTTAGCGAGCTCTCAAATAGTATGAAATTGAGGTTTCAAAATTATCTCCAATAGAAAGTGTAACCCCCTTTAACCCCCTTCTAACAGGATTTCCAGTTACGTTTGTTTTCGAATAAGAAGCAGACATGAATAATCCTTTCGATGTAATACTGGAAAAGCTCATCGAGATCGAAGACAAAATTGCGGCAATTCCACAGGTCGCAGACAAAAAAGAAGTAGAGATTATCGATCGCACTGAGCTATGCAAAAGGTTAGCCGTAGCCCCTCCCACTTTACTACGATGGGAGCGGGCAAAAAAAATCCCTGTCATTAGGTTCGGATCTAACGTTCGATATAACTGGTACGCGGTTATCAAACATCTTGAAAATGCAAAATCGTAAAGATGCAAAATGCCGTAAACCATTCGCCTGTTGAAAGGAAATCCAACGTGGTTCCTATTACGCAGTCATCGATATTAGAAGACGCGACCAAAAAGCTTGCTGATAATGAGAGTAACTATGTCGATCTTGCAACCGGTGATTATAGCGAAAAGTTTAAACGATCCCTCTATGAAAAGTATAAAAATATATACTTTCCGGATTGGGATAATAAACCACCACCGGTACCGGATGTCCTTCGCTTAGGAGAAACTCCCATACTTGGCAATCAGAATATCTCAGCATTAATAGCAAACCCTGGAAATGGGAAGAGCAGCATTATCGAAGCTATAGCTGCAAATAAATTAAATCCGACCTGCGACAGCATAGGCTTTAGTGTTGACTCGTCGTGCGACGGGATAATCATTGTTGATAATGAAAGGACAAATGCGGACGTGTGGAACGGCCGTTACCGAATGTGTCGTCGGGCTGGCATCCCAGAAGGCGGCGAAGTATATAACGTGACCATTGCCGGCATGCGCTCAGTGGCCAGGTTGCCGGAAAGGATAAGAGCCATAGAAAATCTTTTGGAACAATATCCCTGCAGTCTGCTGCTCATAGATGGAGCTGGCGATCTTGTAACTGATACTAACGATTTGGGCCAGGCTATTGAGTGTAGGATCTGGCTAAGGGAGATAACCGTAAAATTTAATACATCGATCTTTCTTACACTGCACCCGAACCCCAATTCAAATAAACCTCGTGGACACCAAGGTTCTGAAATTTGCCGGGAGGCTGAATGTGTCCTGCTGGTTAAACCGGGCGAAAACGACTCTAAAATCATTACCAGCGATTTTGAACAGGGTAAAAATAGGAACAACCCAAAACTTACCACGGCTTTTAAATGGTCTGATGAGCACAAGATGTTCCTTTCTGTGGATTATGAGGAAATGATCATTGACAAAAAAGCTGCCCAGGAGTCCGCTAAAAGGACAGAAGCCGAGAGCCTGGCAAAAAGAGTATTGCCGCCTCCAGCTGCCCTAAAAAATACTGAACTGGTAAGTGTAATCATGCAGGTTACTGATTGTTCAATAGCGACTGCGGATAGAAAAATAAAAGAACTGAGAGGTTGGAATATCATAACGAAACATGACGATAACAGATATAGGCTGAATATCAATAGTTAATAATTTACTATCAACTATCAAACTACTATCAAAACACTATCAAAAATACTATTACTATCAACTATCACGGGCCCCTTATATAAGGGGGCCCGGTGATAGTGAAATATTGATAGAGAAAAATGACTAGTCAATTTAAATATCAACTTGATAAAAAACCGAAGAAATTCAACTGCCCAAACTGTGGGCAAAAGCGGTTTGTAAAATACGTGAATACCGAAACGGGAGATTATCTCCCGGATGAGGTTGGCCGCTGCGATCGGGAAGATAGCTGCGGTTACCATCTCACGCCAAAGGAATTTTTTACAGCAAATCCCCAGCTGGTTATCAAAAGTGCTGATTCAGTCAAAAAACAGGTAGACTCCGACGCTGGCCGGCCTGTTGATTTCCTACCCTTTGATATAATGAACAGATCCGTATGCGGACATAAGCAATGCAATCTTTACCCTTACCTGGAAAAGCTGTTTCGAAAAGATATTGCCAGCAGCCTTTGCGAAAATTACTTTATTGGTAAAAATAAAGACGGTGACACGGTATTCTGGCAAGTTGACATCGATGCTAATGTCAGGCAAGCAAAGGTCATACAATACGATCCTGAAACCGGCCGTAGAAATAAAGAAACAGGTGCATATTTCGCGGGAAAGAAAATCTTGAATAAAGAAGACGCAAATTTCAAACAGTGTTTATTCGGAGAATATCTGCTTACGCTGCCAGATAATGCCGGCAGAACTGTTGCTATTGTTGAAAGTGAAAAGACGGCGATAATAGCTTCTGTTTATTATCCTGGCTTCATCTGGCTGGCCACCGGTGGGAAGCATGGCGCCAAATGGACTGAAGCAAGTGTAAGTAAAGTGCTGAATGGCCGCAGGGTTATTCTCTTTCCTGATTTGGGCGCTTACGATTCATGGAAAGCAAAAGGACTTTTAATGGCTGCAGTCGCCGGCTGCCAGGTTGCAGTTTCTGACATCCTGGAACGGTCTGCCAATGATGAAGAAAAAATAAAAGGCCTGGACTTGGTTGATTATCTGTTGAACAACAAAGATGCAAGT
>JAOQAL010000513.1 GCA_025963615.1 Chitinophagaceae bacterium
TCCTGTAAAAAATAGGCGGCTACACTAAGTATAATAATACCTGCAATAATATAGAGGATGAAAACCGGCAAGGTCCTGCTTTATAATGTTAAGGGTTAAACTACCAAACTTATAGCTTAAAACCTAAAACTTATCAGTCTTCGACCCGTCTTAATTTTAGGTTGGTAACAGGGGTTACGATCAGGGGGAATTTTTCAACGGTAACATTTGCGACGTCGAGACCGAAACCTCTTTCTTCCGAAAGGCTTATTTCTTTTATCCAGAAATAAAGTTTCATAACGACCCGTTCAAAGAAAGGCAATTCATTATCCTGGCTCAGGTATTTTTCCATTACCATAAACTGGAAGTCCCCTACGGTATTAGTGTTGGCCAGGCTTTCATACCGGCTGTTAATATTTACTTCCATATTAGCCACCAGGTCTTCCACTACCTTGCGGAACATCAGGTTAATGCGGGGCTCTACCCGGAAACCTAATCTGAACTCTACCCGGATGATATCGTTGGGTATTATATGATCCACTTTGTACTCGCAGGTATAAGGATCATCGATGGTGTCCACATGCACAAACCAGTAAATGTCTGACCGCTTCGGCTTCTTGTTCAGTATGGAATAAATGATTTTATGTTCAATTTCTTTCGGGTTATTGGCGCTCGTTAAATAAACCAGGTGGGTAGCGTATTTCGCAACACTTTTATCAGCGCTTAATTCCTGTATTTTAGGAATATAATGTTCCAGGCGTACAAATTCTACATACCGGTTTTTAATTTTTCTTGAACGGTACCATACATACATAATACCAAATAGTCCCCCGCCCACAATCAGGGTTACATATCCTCCGTGCTTAAATTTGTCAAGATTTGCAAAAAGGAAACTGAATTCAATGGAAAAATAGACTGCCAGGTATAGGTATATCCAAAACGATTTGGTACGCTTCGAAATCAAATAATTAGCAAAAAGGATGGAAGTGGCAATCATACAAAGCGTAATTGCCAGGCCATACGCGGCTCCCATTTTAGATGATTCTTTGAAAAAAAGAACAATGCCGACACAGCCAAAAAAAAGTAAAAA
Organism: Chitinophagaceae bacterium; assembly: GCA_025963615.1. Classification (GTDB taxonomy): domain Bacteria; phylum Bacteroidota; class Bacteroidia; order Chitinophagales; family Chitinophagaceae; genus JAFDYH01. The sequence continues at coordinate 1,070 of JAOQAL010000513.1, forward strand.
ATTTATTCCCGGAACATATAACTGCCCCCGTTCTTCGGTGGGATAGCTGATTTTTAATTTTGGCCACAGGTTCAGTCGCATCGCTTCGCTCACCAGGGTAAACGAGCCGCTGATAAGCGCCTGGCTCGCGATAACCGCCGCCGTAGTAGCGATGACAATCCCGAAAATTTTAAACCAGTCAGGCATAATGCCAAAAAAGCAATGAAACCCGGACGAAATCATATCTGCAGTAATAGTTTTGCCTAAATAATTATGGAGCAGCCAGGCGCCCTGCCCCAAATAGTTAAGGATAAGGCAGATTTTTACAAAAATCCATGACATGCGGATATTTTCTTTGCCGCAATGCCCCAGGTCGGAATAGAGGGCTTCGGCGCCCGTGGTACACAGAAAGACGGCTCCAAGCAACCAGAAACCTTTGGGGTATTGTGTTAATAAGTTAAATGCATAGTGCGGACTAAAAGCCCTGAAAATGCCCAAATCATCAAATAGATGCTCAACACCCAAAATTGCCAGCATTAAAAACCAAATGGTCATAATAGGGCCAAACAATTTGCCGATGGAAGCCGTACCGAATTGCTGCAAAAAAAACAGGATCGCAATAATAGCGATCACAATATAAACGATCGTCCAGGTGCTGATATCGTGAAAAAGTGGAATCTGCCTTAAACCCTCTACAGCGGACGTAACGGAAATAGGAGGGGTGATCATACCATCTGCTATCAGCGCCGCTCCACCAATCATAGCCGGTATTACTAACCATCTTTTTTGGCGTCTTACCAAGGCAAATAAAGAAAAAATCCCGCCTTCTCCTCTATTGTCCGCCCGTAAAGTAAGGATAACGTATTTAATAGTTGTCTGTAATGTAAGCGTCCAGATAATACAGGAAAGGCTCCCAAGGATTAATTCTTCAGTAATTAGTCTGCCGTTTGTAATTTCATTCATTACATACAATGGCGAAGTACCAATATCTCCGTAAATAATTCCAAGCGCAATAATTAATCCTGCGGCTGTGACTCTATTAGTCGGTATTTTCACGTTGCTCTGCTTATGTTTGGGTGTGGTACAGATTTAGTTCTGTAGGGTGTAAAGGTATATGCAAATTTTAATTTTTACGAAATATGGCGCTTTATGATTTTTTTTCCTTCCCCGGGAAGCCGGCTTTTGGCGTTCGGATCGCAACTTTAGGCTGGTTTGGGCATTTAAGGAATGGACGAATGCGCTGATATTATTAGCGAAATATTTACATCAATTTTGTATTCATCTTGTACCTTTAATAGGCAAAAAATCAGGTGTATATGTTAATAAGATTGAAGGTATGGGCAGGTATTATTGCCTTGGTAACAGGTAGTTCGGTATTTGCGCAACGGATTGTTTATTCCGAGCCGGAAAGAGACGATAACCGTCGGATAAATTTTGAGATTATAGGAAAATTCGGGAGCAATTACCTGATCTATAAAAATGTAAGAAACAGAGATTATATCGGGGTTTATGATAATGAAATGAAGCAAATTGGTAAAGAAGAACAGGATTACGTGCCGAATGACAGGCTGATTAATATAGATTTTTTCCCGTACACAGATTTTACCTACGTTATTTATCAGTACCAGAAAAAAAATGTAGTGTATTGCATGGGAGTGAAAATTGATGGACTAGGCAAAAAAATAACTGAACCCCAACAGTTGGATAGCTCCCATATAGGATTTTCAGCCAACAATAAAATATACTCCGCTATTTCAAGTGAGGATAAGAGCAAAATTTTGATTTTTAAAATAAACAGTAAAAACAAGCAGAACTATATTGTCACCACGGTTTTGTACGATGATAAATTGAATTTACAAAAGCGCAGTGTCATCAATATAGCGATGGAAGACCGCAACGATTACCTGGACGAGATTAATGTGGATAATGATGGGGATCTGGTTTTTACAAAATACAGCCGCGCCAGTAACGATAATATTGTGAGTGCCGCATTGGTCATAAAACAGGCGCAGGCCGATGTATTGGCTGTCAGGGAACTGATCCTGGACAAGAATTTACTGGATGAAATTCATATAAAGGTCGACAATTTCAATAAGCGTTATTTCCTGACTTCATTTTATTATAAACAACGGCGTGGAAATGTGGATGGTTTTTATTTTTTTGTATGGGATAAAACTTCCTCCCAAACTATCATCGAGAATACACTTGTTTTCAGCGATGAGATTCGGAAAGAAGCCAAAGGCGATGCAAACACCAAAGCGGCTTTTAATGATTACTTTATAAGGAATATTATTATTAAAAAGGATGGCGGTTTTATAATAGGAAGTGAATCTTTTTATACTACCTCCCGTTATAATGCCTGGAACCGCTATGATTATATGTATGGCAGCCCGTTTATATCTCCTTATGATTATTACTATTATTCTCCTTACTACAGCAGTTTGTGGGGCCGTTCCAATTATTTCAGAAACAATAACCAATCTGTTCGTTCGCATGCTGATAATGTTGTAGTATTATCTTTTACTAAAGAGGGCAAGCTCGAGTGGAGTAATGTGATCAGTAAAGATCAGTATGACGATGATGGGGATTTCAGAGTTTCTTATAATTTGATGAATACAGGAGGGCAATTACATTTCCTTTTTAACCAGCAGGAAAAAAGGGCTTTATTACTTAACGACTATGCGGTGGCGCCCGACGGCCAGATTAACCGTAATCCCACGCTAAAAAATCTTGATAAAGGATATGAATTTATGCCAAAATACGGGAAACAGGTAAGCTCGAAACAGGTTATTATTCCATGTATTTATCGTAACTATATTTGCTTTGCCAAAATTGAATATAATCAGTAAAAATATAGTACCCCCCACCTGTGATCGGCGTATTTAAACAAAAAACACCTGCGAATATTTTAGTGTTATGCCTGGCCGGTATGTTATTGAAACTCCCGGTCTTTTTGCATCCGCATATTCCTTCTCCTGAAGCTAAGGACGGTCCATTATTTATGAGCCTGCTTGGCTGGCTTCAGTCAACGGGTCAATCATCGCCTGTTATTTATCCTTTTTTAGCGTATTTACTTCTATTTACCCCGTCGATATCTCTTAACAAGGTTATAAATGATAACCGGATGATGCAGCGCCAAACCTTTCTGCCTGGAATGGCCTACCTGCTGGTTACTTCGCTCATTCCCGAATGGAATTATTTTTCAGCACCCCTTTTGGTCAACAGCATCCTGGTTTTTGTGTTGGCGGGATTATTTAAGATACATAACCTGCAGCAGGCCAAAGGCACCATTTTTAATATCGGGATCGGCATTGGTATTTCATCCTTTATTTTTTTTCCCACAGTTATTTTCATGGTCTGGGCAATTTTTGCTCTGATGCTCATGCGCCCTTTCCGGATCAATGAGTGGCTTCTTTGCATCCTGGGTATGACAGCACCCTATTATTTTTACCCGGTATATCTTTTTTTAACAAACCAATGGAATCTTCAGAAAATTATTCCTTATATAAATATTAATCTGCCACATTTTCACCAGTCAATCTGGATCGCCATCAGTTCTTTTTTACTGTGTGTTCCTTTTATCCTGGGAGCCTACTATGTACAGGATAACCTGAGAAGAATGCTGATCCAGGTGCGAAAAGGGTGGAGCCTTATTTTGCTTTATCTGCTGGCTGCCGTCCTGGTGCCTTTTTTAAATGCGGGTGACTCGTTTGAAAACTGGGTGATAGCGGCTGTGCCCCTGGCGGCCTTTCATGGCTGCGCCTATTTATACCCGCCCCGCAAAATATATTCGCTGCTGTTATTCTGGTTAATGGTGATTTATATCATTATGTATCAGTATTACGGGGTGGGATGGTAAGAGACCGAACTATGACGGGGATTAATTGTTTATGATTTACCGCCCTGGCTAAGTTTTGTTGAATTAAATTTGCATATCCTTAATTAAAATAGCAAGTATGAAATTTGGTGTTGTAGTTTTTCCCGGCTCTAATTGCGACAGGGATATGTATGATGCGCTGAAAGACGATTTGAGACAGGATGTAATTATGCTTTGGCATAAGGATAAGGATTTAAGTATGTTCAATACCAATGATTGTATCATTTTACCGGGAGGTTTTTCATATGGTGATTATCTGCGATGTGGCGCTATCGCCCGTTTTAGTCCCATGATGCAAAGCGTTATTGAATTTGCGGGTAAAGGCGGAAAAGTCTTTGGCGTTTGCAATGGCTTCCAGATATTGTGCGAATCCCATCTTTTGCCAGGGGCTGTGTTGCGAAACAATAACCAGCAATACATCTGCAAGAATGTGTATATAACCAATCATACGGAGAAAGTTTATAAAATTCCCATAGCCCATGGGGAGGGACGTTATTATGCCGACGAAAAAACACTGGATAAGCTGGAAAATAATGGGCAGGTAATTTTTCGCTACTGCGATGAAAACGGGAGTATTACAAAAGCAGCAAATCCCAATGGCGCCATCCGGAATATTGCAGGCATCTGTAATGAAACCCGGAACGTTTTTGGCATGATGCCCCATCCGGAAAGGGCTTGTTCCCTGGCCTTGGGTAATATCGATGGCCGTGAAATATTGCAGGCTCTTTTGATGGCCGGACAGTTGGCCTATTAAAGGCTTTCAGATAGTGGCTGTTAAACCGGTTCAATGACCTGATAAGGGTTGTTCCGGGTAATGTTTTTTTGATAGATAACCAACTATTAACAGATTGTAATCATCTAAAACCTGGATTTTTGCCGTAGTTAAAATAAATCTGTTGCAATGAAAAAATTGTTTTTGACTCTGGTTGTATTTTCGTTCGCGGTGCTTAGTAAAGCTCAAAGCCCTGTAAGCTGGACGTTCACCGCAAAAAAACTCGCTGATAAGACCTATGAAGTTCATTTAACCGCTACCCTACAGACAGGTTGGCATTTGTACTCGCTGGCACAACCAAATGATGCCGTGGTAATGCCAACTGAAATTAAATTTAACCCCAACCCGTTGTTAACTGTTAGTGGTAAATTGTCTGAGAAAGGAAAAATGGAAAAATTCCATGATGAAAAGCTGGGTATATCTGCGAATCAATATGCAGAAAAAGTAGATTTTATACAGGTAATAAAATTAAAAGCAAAAGCGAAAACAAACCTGGCCGGCACCGTTGAGTTTCAGACCTGTGATGACAAGAAATGTCTGCCGCCTAAAAAAGTAAACTTCACGATCACTATTATCTGAATGATGATAAAAATTGTTTCATAAAACGGGTTCTTAACGGCACCCGTTTATTTTTTAAATTAAATCCGGATGCGCCAGGCCTCTTATCTTGTTGCCACGTTTATTCTGTTTCTATTTTATCCCTCCCTGGGCTTTTCACAGGACACCGCTTCTTCTCCCTACCAGTG
>JAOQAL010000555.1 GCA_025963615.1 Chitinophagaceae bacterium
GGTTTAGGTGCCTTTTGTGGAGCCTATTTTGGCGGCAGGCTTACAGACAAAATTGGTTTTTATCCCATCCAGGTGATTACATTAACTGGTGGCGGTTTATTATTTATAGTATTGGGGCAAATGAAAAGTTATGGCTTGATATGCCTTTTTACTTACTTATTGAGTTTTGTAAATGAAGCATTCCGGCCAGCGAATTCAACCGCCATCGCCTTCTATAGTAAAGAGGAAAACAGAACCCGTTCCTACTCTCTCAACCGCCTTGCGATCAACTTAGGCTGGGCCGTAGGCAGTGGATTCGGCGGAATTCTAGCCAAACACAGTTATGAATTATTGTTTTGGGTTGACGGATTTACGAATATAGCAACGGCATTATTAATGTCGTTTTTTATAAAACCGGTACAGCCTAAACCATCATCCTCATCGGCAAACACTAGTACAAAACATCTGTCCGCTTATAAAGACAAGACCTATCTTTTATTCATTACATTGGTGACCTTATTCGCCAGTTGCTTCTTCCAGTTATTTACCAATATGCCGGTATATTTTAAAAAGGAGTTACATTTTACAGAGCCCTTCATCGGTTTATTGATGGCCGTCAATGGCATTCTTATCGCGCTCGTGGAAATGGTAATGATTTATAAACTGGAAAGAAAAAGGAAAAATGTTCTTTTTATTACGTTGGGGGTGGCCACCGTGGGCTTCTCCTTTTTTTTACTAAACATTCCTTCTATGGGCGCCTTGATAGCGTTTACGATGATTATACTGGTCACCTTTGGTGAAATACTTTCTATGCCTTTTATGAATAGCTATTGGATAAGCAGGACGCAGCAAGGCAACCGCGGTCAATACGCAGCTTTATATACTATGGCGTGGTCTGCCGCACAAACTCTTGGACCTATGACAGGCGCGCAAATAGTGCAGCATTTTAGTTTCAAATGGTTGTGGTGGATCGTGGGATGTCTGTCTATTTTAACTTCCGTTTCGTTTTACAGATTATATAAGAGCCCTTGAAAAACGGTCCGTAATAATCCTGTATTATATCCGGCAAATGATCATAACTTTAAGAGAAAAGAGAAATCTAATTTCTCCTTCATTAAATCCTTCTTTTATGAAATCTCATTTGCTTGCCACCGTTTCAGTATGTCTGCTTATCTCCTGCAACAATAGTAATAAAATCCATTTGGGATCAGATTCCCGTAAATTAAAGGGCACCTGGCAACTAAATTATATTACAGGTCCGCGCATAGCTTTTGACAGGCTTTACCCTGATGAAAAGCCTACACTCTCTTTTGATATTTCGGGCAAACTCATATCCGGCAATACCAGTTGCAATTCATATTCAGGCCCATTCGATGTAGATGGAACTAAAATAAGTTTTAAAGAACCGCTCGCCACTATGAAAATGGCTTGCCCGGGTGACGGAGAATCTGTCTTCATGCGAACCCTGAAAAAAATAAACAGCTATGATGTAACAGCGGGCTATACGTTATCGCTGCTTACCGATGGTGTCGCGTCAATGAGGTTCACCAAAATAAGATAAGGTTTGTTGTTGTGTTAAAATCAGGAACTTGTCTTTCGACGGCAATTCCTAAATCCTTATCTTTACAACAACTAAAATTCTCACACAATGTCTTTATTGAATCAAAATAACAAAGGCAAGAAAAAAGGAAATAAAAAAAACAATACCGCTGCTCCAGCTGGCGCCCCAGGTTCTAAATTTATTCAGAAACCAAAGTCTGGCGGGTTTGTAAGCAAACAGTCCAATACCGGTTCGCAAAGAGGAAGTTAGCGCGGAGTCCTCCTATTCCACCAAAACATGACAAAAGAGGAACTACTGAAAGAATTGTCCCAGGAGACCTATGCGGCACTCAAACCTTCTGCCGTGCATGGCATTGGCGTATTTGCCATCCGGGATATTCCCAAAGGCTGTCGAACCATTTTTTCCAAAGGTGTCGGCGAATGGATAAAAGTTTCCATTCACGATATTGAAAATTTGCCGGAGCATTCAAGATCACTCATTGAAACCTATTGCCTTTACAATGAAGATCATTATTATGTTCCTGACTATGGTTTTAAAGTTATGGATATTATAAACTATCTGAACCATTCTTCCTTACCTAATATTACTTCACTCAATGATGGAGAAGAATTTGAGGCGTTAACTGATATTCCTTCCGGAACAGAGTTGTTGCTTGACTATAAGAAAATAGCAGGCGCCCTGGAGGATTATGACTAAGCGCTCAGGGTTTTCCTCCACTTGCCGGTTAAAGTACCGGGCAGTTCAATCGCTTATCATATTTTTTGGAAATACTTTTCAGGTTGCGGATAACCAGTGCAATATAACCACCTCCATTTTGAATTGTATTTTTTGCAAACAAGTTAGCCCAGTTATGAATCCCAACTAACAGAGGTCCTGCTTTAAAAGCGCCGCCGATCCAGAAGCGCCTGGTATTGGTAACCTGGATCGGTAAATAAACACCAAACTTAGCCGTTTCCCAGCGGGGTGTAACAGTCAGCAAATTCATTTCATGCACATAGTACCATTTCTTTAACCAAGACCCGGGAACATTGAGAGAAATCTCTGCATTAACATAAAAATTCTTATAAACAAACCTGTCAATATTCAATACCATCCGCATCGGATTGATGATCTTAAACCCGCCCGCCATTCCGGTAAAATTATCGACCATGGTAGCAACACTGTCATTAAATATCGCCACTGACGTGATGGTAGAATCAAATTTAGTATCCATTTGTACGTTTGTAATACCCGATTTTACATTACTGGCATGCCGGCTTTGGTTGCCATACTGGTATTGGGTATATCCTGCATCGAGTAAAGAAAGACCCAATTTCCATTCGTAATCATAATAATCATCCTCATCACCAAAAACTTTAACCACATTCGGTTTTACCAGGTACTCCAATCCCGCGTCAAAGGAAATACCACCCTCCGTATATCGCAAAAAATTACTGATGTTTGAACCGGCACTGTTATTTTTATCCCACCGGTCATAATTCGATGAATATAGATAATCCAGTCCGCCACCATTGATATGATAACGGTTATCACCAGTCCGCTGAAAGCTTCCATTGTTTAACTCACCCCTTGCCCCGGATAAGCCTTTATTAACTTTAATGGTAACGCCTGCATTAATCCGTTTGGCATCATCATCAATCACGGTACGGCTGTAACTGGCATATATTTCCATCCAACTTGCCGACGTAATTTTCCCAGAATAAATATCTTCCGGGTTATTTATTTTAAAAAAATCCCCGGTACTTTTCAGGGTATCTATAAAATTATACGGCGAAGTGCTGAGGTTGCTGGTACTTTTAATGTTGAGGCCAAACGCAATCGCAGCTTTCCTGTTTAGTGCAATTCTTGCATTCAGCAGATTAACATTAAAAGATAGCATTGCGAAACGTTTCTTATCGCCGCTGTTAATCTGGTATTGTGAATTAGCCGGCTTGGAAAGTAAGGAGTAATTGTAGATGGTAAAAAGATTCGTGCTGCTCTTACCCTGAACTCCCAGAATGGATACATCCCATTTAAAAGGTGTCATGAGCATCGACGCCGGGTTATTATGCACCCCCAGGCTACCTGCATAGGGCGAACCCTGGATAGCATGATAATTTTGCGCTTTCACAGCAAACACATTTATCATGGTCACAAACAACAAAAAATTACGGATCATTTTATTATTCCTTTACGTGTCCATTTCAACAGACCATCGACAATAAATCCAGAGTGAAAAAATTTATTTGAGACTGCAATCCATTTACCAAATTAAAAATTATTTCACAGCGACATAGCTCAGGTAAACAGCAGCGTTTTAGTTCATGCATGTTGAAAGGGATTTGAACTTTCATTGGTTTTCTCTTACTCTCTCATTTTAATTCTCAGAACATACTTATTGGCCGTTATATAAAGAGTTTTTTCATCCGGGGACAAAGCGCAATTAGAAGCATCCCCTGACGTTTTTATTTTACCTATGATTTTTGCATTTCTATCAAAAATAAGGATGCCACCGGGTCCTGATGCAAACATATTGCCATTTTTATCAAACTTGAATCCGTCGGGCGCGCGCCTTTCTGTTTTCGATGCGTTCCTTGAATCAAAAAATATGCGGGGGTTAATAAGAGAATCATTTTCTGCAATATCATATGCGTACCAGTAAGGCTTTTCCGGATCAGAATTGCCAATAACCAATGTCTTCTGATCCGGGGTTAATGCTATTCCGTTAGGACGTGTGAGGGAATCTATGAGCAGTTTTACTTCCCCCGAAGCTTTCACACAAAAAACTCCCTGGTAGCGCATTTCTTTCAAAGGGTCGTCCATATTTTTTTCCAATCCATACGGCGGGTCGGTAAAGAATAAATCACCATTACTGCGATAAACGAGATCATTAGGACTATTGAATTTTTTTGATTGATAATTGTCAGCAATCGTTTTAAAAACAGGCTTTGGAATATCAATTGCCGCATCCATCCACGCCAATTGCCGGTTACCATGCTGGCATAACACCAGTTTATTGTCTTTATTAAGTGCTAAACCATTAGAACCTGTTTCCCCGCCCCTGGCAACCGTTCCGGTATAACCTGAAGGCTTCAGGTATACTTCCGTTCCTTCTTTCTCCGTCCACTTAAAAACAGTGTTGGCCGGAACATCCGAAAATAGAAGCATCTTCTCACTTTCAATCCACAAAGGGCCTTCACTCCATTGATAGCCACTGGAAATAACTTCCACCCTGGCATTATGAGAAAGGATTGCATCCAGGGCAGGATCGGAACGTTCAATCATCGCAACCGGTTTAAACCCGTTGCAGGAAAAACAAAAAAACAAGCAAGCAGGCAAAAGAAACCGCATATAAAAAGTTTAGAAATTATTTCATTTAAAATGCCGTAGCTAAAGCTACCGATAATAATAATATAACAGAATCCTGCACTTTAATTTTTTAATCTTTTCAAGGGGTAGGAGGATTCCGCTTTTTCCCAGGAAGAAATGTATGTTTTACCATTTTTTGTAGTTTAACATGCGCATGATATGACCGAAGCACCCCAATAAAATCCGGGTGTCTTGTTTCATCATGAACCGCGGCAGGCTGTTCAGACACCTGAAAACTTTAAAGACATCATCCGGTAATTTTAAATCTATTACGTTGAGGAACGATGTAATTTTACGGTTAATAATCTTGAAAGATGATCATAAAGGCGCCACGATATTTGTTTGAGTTGAAACCTGCCAGGAGACTATAACCATTACACGCAGGTTCCGTTGAAGCAATGAATTTCAGGTAGCCATTACCGCTCGCCTGCTCAAAAAATTGAACAATAAAATGAATCCACGAATAAAAATAACAGGCATTTCCGGTAGTCTTCGCGACAATTCATCGAATACAAATATTCTTAGGCAACTGGCTGCCATGATTCCTGCTGAAATTGACTTCACGATCTATAATGGAATAGGTGGTCTGCCGCATTTTAACCCGGAGCTGGATGGAGAAAAACCTCCGATCCCGGTTGAGAGTTTCAGGCAGCTATTAAAAGAAACCGACGCCGTGATTATTTGTACACCCGAATATGCTTTTGGTGTTCCGGGCTCACTAAAAAACGCACTCGATTGGACCGTATCATCCGGCGAATTGGTAAATAAACCGTTGGCATTGATTACAGCTTCCCTCTCGGGTGGAAAGGCCCATGCCGCTCTTTTAGATACCCTTACAGCGCTATCCACTAATATTACGGAAGAAAGATCTCTACTAATATCTTTTATCCGTTCAAAACTGGATGAGAAGGGATTTATAAAAGTACCGGAACTTTTACGGGCACTACAAACGCTTCTTCGCTCGCTTGCAGAAACCTGCCGGCAAGAACATAACAGTCGTTAACCGGATGACTTTATTTTTTTCTTAACTTTTGCGAACACAATCTGCAGAAAGATTCTCCGTTTTAATAGTGTCCCCACTTCAACCATTATTTAGTAATTCTACTTTTTTAAGCTAAACAAAAACTTATGGCTGAAAGTAACAGCAGCCGTTCCGTTCATAACGGGGATAACGGCCTTTATACCTACGACTCCTTTGGTAACAGTGAAAAAAAGGATCCGGATCATTTTTTGTGGTGGTGCGCCGGGGCGCATCAGAAATTATTAAGACAATTTCCCTCAGAACACAGTAAATACGCAGGCCTTGGCGGTGTTATCCTTGCAACATTTGTTTTAGCGGGTTTATCGGCTGGTTATGCTATTTATAGTGTATTCGGAAGCTGGGCTTCTACTATTGGTTTTGCCATCATCTGGGGGCTTATTATTTTTAATTTCGATCGTTTTCTTGTGTCGACCATGCGCAAGTATGGCATTTCAAAAAGAAAACAACTATGGATGGCCGTTCCCCGCATGGGGTTGGCATTATTGATTGGCTTAACTATCGCCCGGCCGTTGGAACTTAAAATCTTTGAGAAAGAGATCCAGGTAAAGATGACGGAAAATATGCATAAAAAGATTCAACGTAATGACAGCCTTCTGCAAATAGAGAACCAAGCCCTGGTTCAATCCGCCGAAGCAGAAAGACAACGCGTTGCCAACCGCAAATTTGCCATAGAAGATACATTGCATAACCTGCAAACCGCCTATATGCAGGAAGCCGATGGAACGGGGGGGTCGGGGCAAAG
>JAOQAL010000566.1 GCA_025963615.1 Chitinophagaceae bacterium
GCGAACCTGTAATTTTAGGCCATTCCTATCCTGATAAACCCTGGTGGGCCAGCCTATAGTGTCCATAGTAATCTTCCAGGTTAAAAGCAGTGGGAGCCATCCCGCATTCGTCGAACCGGGTATATAGTATGTCGAAAGAATTTCTGTTATTTCCCCGTATTGGTAGCTTTATGGCAGCTATAATTTTAACTCCGGTTGAACCGGTTAACTGCTAATATATTTTACGATGGAATTTGACAACGACCGGATCATCAAGCCCATGCACAAGGTTGAAATCATTGGCTGGGTGCTGCTTTGCCTGGCGAACCCTCTGATTAACTGGTGGAGTACTCTTTACGGCGACCTAAACCGGCAGCCAGCTCCCCCGATGATATTTGTTTTTGACCTGGTACATCTGCTTTTGATCAGCATACTGGTTCTTCCGGCTTATATTTTATATGGCCGATTGATGGTGGCAAAATTTCTTTTACAGAAGCGATATACTTTCTTTATCCTGATAAGCATGGCCTGGTTTATGGTGATACAGGCATTTTTATTCTTTATTTATTCTCTCATCTTAAAATTTGATGTTACCCCACTGGAGTATACTTATTTTTCACACAGCTACAGCACCATTATCCGGGAGAGTTTGTGGATCATTATTAACATGGTTCTTGCCGGCGCTATTTGTTTTATCCGGGAAACGCTGGCCAAAGATGATCTTGTGGCGACCCTTCAACGGGATAATAATTTTTTTAAATTACGCTACCTGCGGTCGCAACTGAATCCCCACTTTCTTTTTAATACCTTGAATAGCATTTATTCCCTGAGTCTTCAAAAATCGGATAAAGCACCGGAAATGGTGGTGCGCCTTTCAGACATTATGCGGTATCTTGTATATGAATGCAATGAAGAAAAAATTTCTTTGAATAAAGAAATTGAATTCATCAGGAATTATATTGAAATTGAAAAAATGAGGTATAAAGCAGATGTGCGTTTTACCGTAGAGGGAGAAACGGATGGCAGGATGATCGAACCATTCCTGTTTATATCTTTTATTGAAAATGGATTTAAACATGCACTGGACAATTCATTTTCTGAGCCTTTTATTTATATAAATCTTAAAGTTACCACAAGCCAGATCGTACTGAATGTAATTAACAGCAGCAACGCAGATCTGGAAACACAGGCAAAAAAGATACATGGAAAGGGTATTTCACAAAGCAAAAGTCTCCTGGAATTATTATATCCGCATTCGTATGCCCTGGATATTATTCAGACAGATAAAGAAGAAAACCGTGAAAATAATTTAAGAGTACACAATGCGAAAGAGCGCCTGGAAATGCTATACCCGGATTCTTATACATTGGACGTAATTTTAAAGAACAATGTGTTTACCGTATCCTTAATAGTAAAAACAAGAGCCGCTTGATAAAGTGCATTATTGTAGAAGATGAAGTGCTGGCACAGGATGTCATGAAAAGTCACCTGCAGAAGGTTGAACGTTTCAAGCTAGTTGGCAGTTACAGAACTGCGCCCGAAGCCATGGAAGCGCTGAAAACGCACGAAGTGGATGTCATGTTCCTGGACATCAGGTTACCCGGGATGACGGGCTTAGATTTTTTACAATCATTGGTTAATCCACCGCTGGTAGTGCTTACAACAGCCTATGCTGAGTATGCACTGGAAAGCTATGAGCTGAATGTAATCGATTACCTGCTGAAGCCCATATCATTTGAACGTTTTTCAAAAACAATTGATAAGATCGTCGATGGCAGGTTATTCACTGGAACAGGGAAAGGGATGGGGCTTAAAGCCGGCGACCATATCTTTATCAAGAGCAACAGTAAGTTCTTCAAGATAAATTTTTCCGAAATCGTTTTTGTGGAGGGCATGAAGGACTACCTTAAAATCCATACAACAGAAAATACATTAATAACCCACCAGACCATGACGGATATTGAAAAGATACTGCCGGCCAGGCAATTCATCCGGATTCATAAATCATATATCATTGCGGTCGCACACATCAGGTCTGTGTATGGTAATTCGGTGGAAATGGGAAGGGCCACGATCCCTATTGGAATTAATTACAAAGAAAAAGTGATGAGTTTGGTAGGTGGAAAATCAAAATAAAAGGTTTCGGTATCATTTCTCCGTTTGACCTTCTTCTTTTAAAATGATTCTATTTCGGTTCACCATTCCATTGATCAGGTACATTTCATGTTGCTGTCCATACATACCTTAAATCCTTTCTTATCTATTTTTTAAACGACATTTTTTTCTTGCAACCGGTTTGCCGGAATCGTACCCTGTAATGGGCAAAAAACGGTTCTTTTTCTTCAGATAATTATCCGGAAATATTATTTATAATGATTCACAACACAGAGCGATCCGCCTATCCAGCCGATAGTATTTATTGAATCACAACTTTAAAATGATAAATTTGCGGATGACTGATTTTGCCGTCCATTCAGGGGCTTTTTTAAAGGGTAGGCGCATGCTGGGAATAGCTGGATTTCATTTCAAAAACTCAATTTTTATTTTTCATGGAGCGTAAAGAACTGAAACCCCGGTACGATGTCGTGATCATAGGATCAGGGATCGGTGGTCTGACTGCCGGAGCCTTACTAAGCAAGGCTGGCTTGTCGGTATGTGTATTGGAAAAAGAACCCCATCCGGGGGGTTACCTGGCAGGTTTCCGCAGAAAGGATTTTCGTTTTGATACGGCTATACACTGGCTGAACCAATATTCAAAAGAAGGAATGGTATGCAGGCTTTTTGATGCTTTGGGAGATGATTATCCGCGGGCAATTACGCAGCAAAGGATCCGCCGTTTTAAGGGGGACGACTACGAATATTTGCTTACCAATAAACCCGATGATCTTAAAGAACAATGGAAAAAAGAATTTCCGGAAGATGCTGATGGCATTGACCGATTTTTCAGGGATGCTAAAAAAGTAGGAGAGGCGTTTAAAAATTTTGGTCATATTTTCCGGGCGGAAGAAACGATGAGTTTTGCCGAAAAGCTGCGCAAAAAAAAGAACCTGATCCTGTTCGCCCTCCGGTTCATTCCGCATCTGCGCTACTCCGGTGAAAAAGGCATAAAAAAAGGTCTATCGAAATATTTCAAGAATAAAAGATTACATGAAGTGTTCAGTGCAGATACCGAAATACTTTCCTGCATCGTGCCCATCGGATGGGCCTATTATAACGATTTTCAAAGCCCGCCGCATGGCGGAGGACAGGTAATAGCCGAGTGGCTGGAGCATGTCATTCAGTATTTCAACCAGGAAACACATTACCAGTATGAAGTAAGGCAAATTTTAACCGAAGGAAATACGGCCCGCGGTGTATTATGCACCCGGAGCGGTAAAGAATACAAAATAGAAAGCAAATACGTGATAGCCGCATCGGATGCGCCAACACTTTATGGTAAATTGTTGCCCGACGCCTTAGTTCCTTCCAAAATAAAAAAGAACCTGGCGAAAGCAGAACTCTATAGTTCATCCGTTACAATCAGTATTGCGCTGGATTGCCCGGTGGAAGAATTAGGTTTTAACGAAGAACTGATTCATGTATCAAGTGCGACTGTGCCTCGCTGTGAGCAAGCTGCCGGCGATCCTTTACGTACGGAACTATGCATCCTGGCCCCCAGCTTCCGGGATAAGTCATTGGCCCCGGAAGGCCACGGAACGCTGTTATTATTTATGCCAGCCGATATGAAATTTGAGAAGCAATGGCGCACTGAAAAGGACGAAAAGGGAAATTTCATACGCGGCAAGGCGTATAAAGAACTCAAGGATTCCATTGCACAGCTACTTATTCAACGGGTAGAAGAAAAAGTAGCGCCTGGTTTACGAAAGCATATCCTTTTTTATGAAGTGGCAACTCCCATAACGCACTGGCGGTATACCGGCAATACCGGTGGTTCGATGATGGCGACCAAGCCGAACCGCCCCAATATGATGAATAAAGTAGCCACTTACCGCACGCCCGTAAAAAATTTACTGGTTGGTGGTCATTGGGCAGAACTGGGTGGCGGGGTGCCTATCGCGACAAAAGCCGGAGCTAATTCCGCCATGCTTATTCTTAAACAGGAAAATAAAGCCGCTTATAAAGCATTTGCCTCTTATATAGATGGCCGTACAGATTTATCTGTTCTGCAGCAAAGCGATGCGTTTAAACCCTACGGCAATAACTGGATTCAAAAACCAACACCGGCTCAAAAGAAAAAACTTCGTATGACTGCCCCTGAAGCCGTGAATGTTAATGACGAGGACCAGGAAGATGAACTGCTGGATTTTTAACTATGAAATTTATTTTGTTAGCTGAATTTTTAAGTTTTGCTAATGCTGTGGCGCAGGTCGCAATAACAGATAATCGTGCCGGACCCGGGATACAGATATTTTCTTCTCTTACCACTGTTAATTAACTTGTACCGTGCTTAAATTTTATTTATGCATCAGTTTAATTGACAGGCTGGCAAACCAATCGTGCTTGTACCAACATTTTTTAATTTTCCAACGCATTGGTTAAGCAACTACCTGCAAAAAATTCAAGAACATTCGGTGTTTTTATTGGATAACACCCTGGCTACATTAAAAGAAATATATATGATCCGAAAAATTGAGAATCAAGACTACGAATTCATTTTTAACCTGTACATGCACCCGGATACCAATCCGTATCTTATGTATGAAGTCATGGCTAAGGATGCGTTCCTGCCCATTTACCAGGATTTGCTTCAACGGGATATCGTATATGTTTACAGCGATGAGGGAAAAGATATTGGTATGTTTAAGTTAGTGCCTTTAACCTATCGCTCATCACATGTTGCTTATCTCGGTGGGTTAGCGGTTCATCCATCCTCAGCCGGCAAAGGATATGGATTTAAAATGATGCAGGAAATTGTGGTATTTGCACAAAAGAAGGGTTTTCTGAGAATAGAATTAAGCACTGCTGTTACGAATGAAAAAGCGGTTCATCTTTATACAAAAGCGGGCTTTGAAAAAGAAGGCATCTTAAAAAAATATACACACCTGAAAAGCGGAAATATATTCCTGGATGAAGTGATGATGGCTTGGGTGATATGAGTATTTTTTACAAAAAAGCTGTGAGACAAAATATTTTATCTTGCTGCAAGTATCAGCGCCATGGTAGCCCAATGACTACCGGCCGCGGAGATAAACTGATCGCCTTCGTGCGGAAAGCCGCTCTCTACAAAAGGCACTGAAGGAAAAGAACGTGTCTTTACCCGCCACGATCCATCAGCATATTGCGTTTTCAGCAGAAAAGAAATCCCTTTTTGATAAGCTGGCGCATCGGCCGCTAATTGCCCTGATTGGTTTAAAGCATACAGACTTTGGCCAGTGGCATAGGCATCCGTTGGTAATGAATCAAGTTGCGACCAGCCGCCATCTTCATGTTGTACTGCTAATAACTTTCCGGATTGTTGTTTGATGAAGTCTTTATCGCCTTGAGCCCATGTTAATCCCAATAATTGAAATACTTTTTCTTCATTGGCTTCAGGAACTGTTTTCGTTAACCATAATCTTGCCTTATCAACCCGTTCTGTCACTTCGTTTTTGAGTATGGCCGGCGCGAATTGCTGGCTGTTTTTTACGGCCAGTGCTGTGGCGGTAAAGGAATAATATTCCAGTGGCGGTCTTTCATTGGGGCTTACCCAATTTCCGTTTTTGTTTTGCCGGCGCATAATATTCTGTGCAAGTAATTCAATTATTTTATTTGTTTTATAACCTGAAGCGGTGAATGCCCACAGATCATAACCACCTGACATCACAATAGCAACAGGATCATCGTTTTGAGCCAGCAGCTCTATCCTGGATTTCCATTTATTGTACGTGCTGTCCATGGCTTCATTAATAATGGTATCACTCACAGCAAAGCCATTCTCTTTGGCAAGTGAAAAGGCGATTCCTCCCAAGGCCTGCCCATGACAGGAGCTACAGGCTTCAGCATTTATTAAAAACGTATGGCTGCTGCTTTGGAGTAAAGGCAGGCTTTTATTAATTGCGGTTTTAATTTCTTCTGGGCTGATATTGACATCCCTGATTTTTTTAAACCCCAAGATGCAAATTACTATTGCTGTTATGACAATTAATTTCTTCATTATTCGAATTTAACATTCAAAATTTCTATTACCAACGATATGGCAGCGAGGATCTTACTTTCCGCCAAGGCGGACACGTATATTTCCTGTTCTTCAACCCCTATTATTTCGCACCGGCTTTTTTTAACAGAGCAACCGTCTTTGTATTTCCTTTTTTCAGGGCCCATGAAAGCGCCGTACTGCCGTCTTTTGCTTTTATATTAAGTGAAGCACCCTGATCAATCAAAACCTGGATTATCTGCGGGTTGTCATTTTCATTATAACAGGCCCACATCAGCGCAGTGCTCCCGTCAACATCAATTCCATTTACGTCAGCCGTCTTTTTAAGTAACGCTTGTACTACTGCCACATCGTTTAGTACTACTGCGTATAATAACGGGGTAGCTTTATAGCTGTCGGTGATATTCGCATTCGCCCCATTGTTGAGTAGCCAGAATACCATTTCTTTATTTGTGTTGGCAACGGCGTTTCGCAGCATCGTCTCGCCATTCGTGTTTTTTATATTGATATCTGTGCCTTTGCTTAATAATGTGCGGGCAATGGAACTATCTCCAAACAGGGCTGCGCGCATTAATGAATTTTCGTTTTTTGAATTCTTTGCCAGTGGATCAGCCCCCTGATCAAGCAATAGCTTTATCATTTCATGCTGACCATGCCCGATACATGCAATCAGCAAGGGCGTATTGCCGGAATTCGCTGTTGCATTTACATCCGCCCCATATTGCAGGAGCAAGTTTGTTTTTTCGATATTATGTGAACACCACATCAAAGGGGTTTCGTTTATTTTGTTTCTTGCATTCGCGTTGGCACCCTTTTCCAGCAGGAGTTTCATACAATCTGCCGATGCATACAGAGCAGCATACATCAATACATGGTCACTATCATTATCATAAGCGTTGGCACTGATCTTTTTGCCGAGCAATGATTTTACTTCCTGTTGATTA